>DASZPH010000113.1:0-21767 GCA_035550375.1 Pirellulales bacterium
GAATATGCTTACCGGCGAAGATTTTGAACAGGCGGCCAACAAGGAGTTTTTGCGGAAACTCTCGGCCACCGGCTACGACGAAAGGTATTACCTGGAACACAAGTTCGCCGGGCTCGACTATCTGGGCTTCGGCGGCTGGCAACAATCCTACGGCCGCTGGCTGGTCGATTCCCTGGGCCTGAAAGGAAAACGCCTGCTCGACGTGGGCTGCGCATGCGGTTCCATCCTGCGCGGGTTCGGCCAGGCCGGCGCCATTGTCCAGGGAGTCGACGTTTGTGAGGCCATGATCCGCCGCGGACGGGACGAGTGGCCCGACATGGCACCGCTGCTCCATATCTGCGACGCGGTGAACCTGCACCTGTTCGGCGACGGCTCCTGGGAAGCGATTCATACGGCCCAGGTCGCGGAGCACTGGAAGCCGGAGCTCGTGCCGTTCATCTTGCGGGAGCTGGCCCGCGTCACCATGCCGGGCGGGCTGATGTTCTGCGCGCTCGACACCGAGGAACTCTTCGCGCGGCAAGGGCGCGTGATGGAGCACGAAGACCCCACCCATGTTTGCATCCGGCCGCTTAGCTGGTGGCACGAGCAGCTCTCCGCCAACGGCTGGGAGCTCTGTACCGCGGAATATGAAGAGCGGCTGCGCTCGCACGCTGAGTCGTTTTTGACCCACTATGACTGGGACTGGTTTATCGCAAGAAGGGCCGGCGATACCTCCTCTCCCTCCGGACGAGAGCCAGGATGACGGCATGAATTCCTCCTCGCCTTGGCCTCCTTACGGAGGGCGCGGGCAGGAGGCCTGAACGCGGCGCGTGTCTCCGTTCCCAAGCTAACTCCATACCCCAACCAACCGGAACTCGACAAATGGCTACCCCTCCCTTCATCTATCCGACCATCAAGGGCGAAGTCTACCCCGAATCGCCCTACAGCGAGTGCATCCCTCCCGGCCCGATCGAGTTCAGCGGGGACCCCGATGCCGGCGTGTGGAGCACACCGGGAGATACGTTCGTATTTACCTGGTCGAACGGGAATGCGGCCATGGTCTGCAACTTCGGCGGGCTCCAGATTCCCGGCGTGGTATCGCAAGCTTGCGGCGACGGGGCCATTTATTGTTTCGCGTTCGCTCTTCCGGTTAACCTTTGCCCGCCGGCCGGACAAGCTCTGGGCGTCGGCATCTTCGTGGATCCTACGCCGCCTGAGTCATCCGCGGTTTGCCAAGGCGGTGCGGGTTCCAACGGCTCGGCCAGCTCCGGGGGAGGCGGCGAGAGCTTGCTGATGGCACGCTCAGGCTCGGCAGGGTCGGGAGGCTCTCAGCCTCAGGGCTGCGGCAAGTGCCGAGGAGGCGGAGGAGGCGGCTGCGGCGATCCCAGCGCCGGCACCGGCATGCAGACGCGCAGCTCTAACGGGTCGTGCATGGTGCTCAACGGTCCCCAGGCACCCGTCACGATGCCGGACCGCAGTCCCGGGCCGATCCGCTACAGCACCGGCGAAATCCTGTATGAGGTCAGTGATCTGGCCAGCGGCGGCTTTGGAATCCCCTGGGGACATACCCGCAGCTTCCTGAGCCGCATCTACGCCGACACCGATTTTGGTCAGGGCTACGACTGGCAGGTCGCCGAGTGGCCCTACCTCCACGCCTGGGGTGCCGGCAGGATCACGTACATGGGCCAGGCCGGCAAAGCGGTCTGGTTCAATCCGGTGCCCAACACCAACAACTTCACGGCCAATTACGGCGCGCAGCTTTCGTTGGTCTATAGCCCGACCGCCAACCATTACGTACTCAGCGACCAGTACGGCAACACCACGACGTTCGACGGTACGACGCTCCTTTTCAAGAGCCGCAGCGACGCGGCGGGCAACACGGTGCAGGCTGTCAGCTACGTCGGCACGACCAATCTGGGCGAGGTGCAGCGGAGCTACACCGACGGCAGCGGCCACACCACCATCGAATCGTTCCTCTACACCTACGCCACGGGAAGCGACGGCATCAAGCGCTTGAGCAGCGTTCTCTTGCGCCGCCAGGTCAACGGCGGCGCGTGGAGTAACGTGCTGCAGGCGCTCTACACCTATTGGGACGGCAGCAATTCGTTCGGCTCGTTGGGAGACCTGAAGACGGCGGAGACGCAGAGTTGGCAGAACGGCGCCTGGGCCTCGCTGGGCAAAACGCTCTACCGCTATTATGTCACATCCGGAAGCGCGGGTTCGTCCTCATCCAGTTCCGCACGGAGTTCGTCGTCACGCTCCTCCTCGAGCTCGTCGTCTTCTGTCCCGGCTGGCGCAGCCGTCTTCAATCACGGCCTCAAATACATTGTCGAGCCGGACAGCTACGTGCGGCTGGCGGCCGATCCCAGCGCCGGGAGCGACCCGACGACGGCGCCCGACTGGGTGGTCGCACTTTATGCCGACAATTACTTTGAGTTCAATTGGTCGCGCCGCGTCATTTTGGAAAATGTAGAGGGTGGCTCGCGCACCTACAGCTACGACTATGAGTCAAGCACTTGCGCGCCGGGTGTGAATTCATGGCTGTGGAAGACCACCGAGACCTTGCCTGGCGGCACCCAGAACATTCTCTACTCGAACTACGCGGGGCAAGTGATGCTTTCCGTCATGGTTCCGGGCGAAGGCCAGCCCGGCAACGGCCCGTGGTATCAGTTCTTCGCCTACGACGCCAGCTACCGCCTGGTGTTGATGGCCGAGTCGTCGGCCATTAAGGGCTATGACGACGGCTATTGCGACCTTTTGAACTGCCAACTCCCCTCGTCGAGTTCGAGCAGTCCCTCCAGCTCGTCGAGCCACCCAAGCAGTTCCTCGAGCCACCTGAGCAGCTCGTCGTTCCCATCCGGTTCGAGTGAAAGCTTTCACCCTTCGAGCTCTTCGTTCCCATCGATCGGAAGCAGCAGCTCCTCTGGGCCTCACGGCATGATTGCCGCGCAGGCCTCGACTCTCTCTCCGGGAGAGGGCCAGGGTGAGGGCGGTCTAAGCCAGATATCTCCCGCCACGGCCATTGATCCTCTGGTCGCCTCATCCAGTTCCTCTTCCTCAAGCTCCAGCAGCTCCTCAAGCTCACAGACCTGCGCCTGCCGAGGCACGCCGACCTGCTCGGGCAACTACCAGTACATGGCCGACTACGCCGGGCTGGTCCACATCTACGACTACGACCCGATGAGCGGTTATTGCATCGGTGAAACCATCCGCAACGGCGAGTGCGGGTGCGACAACAAGCTCTGGGCCTGCGTGTACACCGCCTTTGGGCCCCCCAGCTCTAGCTCATCTAGCTCCGGCTCGTCGCACTCTTCCAGTTCTTCCAGCAGTGGCGTATCCGGCCAGGCCGTCTACCTCCTCACCGAATTCATCCAGTTTCGCGACGACATCACGGTCGACCCCGACCAGACCTACCAGATCGTCACGAGCTACTCCTACACCTTCTTCCCCGGCACGCTCAAGGTGCAGAGCATCACCACCACCTGGCCGGTCGTCTCGACCGCGCAAAACGGCTCCGGCATCGCCGACAGCCGCACGGTGTTCTACGACGCCTATGCCAACCCGGTCTGGACGAAGGACGAGCGGGGGTACATCTTTTACCAAGGCATTGACATTACCACCGGCGCGGTGATTCAAACGATTGCAGACTTCAACACCAGTACACCCGGCCAGCCGACACCACCGGCCGGCTGGACCACGCCTTCGGGCGGCGGCTTGAACCTGATCACCGACATCACCGTCGATACACGAGGCCGCCCAACACAAACACTTGGGACCTGGCACACGATCGACATTGCCGGCGTCGCGACCTCCATCCGCCGCGCCACCTGGACCGTCTATCAAGACGGCCTGTTCCAGACCTGGGTTGGGCAAGGCTACGCCACCCTTGGTTCCAGCAGTTCTTCAAGCTCTTCGCATTCGAGCAGTTCGTCCAGTTCAAGCGGGCCACCCAACTACAGCTTTACACTCATCAATCCCGTCACAATCGCAATCACTGACGAAATCGGCCGGGTGACCGAGCAGATCCAGGCGATCCGCAGCTACACCGCTGGGCCACTCGTCTCGACCGACAGCTTCCCGCAATCGAGTTATTGTCGCTGGACGACGAATCAATATAGCGACTGCTGCAAGCTGGCAAGTACGCGGCAGTATTTCCTGATCCCCGCCAGCGGAACAGGGACCGAAGGCACGAATTACAACGAAACGGACTTCGGCTACGATTTCCTGAACCGCCGCAACCGCGTGGTTGCGCCGGGCGGCACGATCACCCGCACCGTATTCGATGCCCGCGACATGGTGATCGGCGTCTGGGTCGGCACGAATGACACGGGCGCCACATGGAGTGACCCGACTGGCGGCGGCGCACCGGGCAACAACATCGTGCAGATCACCGGCAACCAATACGACAACGGCTTGGCCGGCGGTGACGGCAACCTCACCTCCGTGACCCAATACGTGAATTCCTCGACGACGCGCGTCACGGCCTTCGCCTTCGACTGGCGGGACCGCCAGTTGCAGGTCACGGCGGCGCAGGACTGGTATCAGGTCACCACCCTCGACAACCTGAGCCGAGCCACGCAGGTCAAGCAGTATGCCCAGGCCACCGGCAATCTGATCCGCCAGAGCCAGACACTTTGGGACGACCGCAGTCGCGTTTACCAGAGCATCCGTTACGCCGTCGATCCATCGACGGGGAACGTTGGCAATTCATTGGTCGATAACACCTGGTTCGACGGGTCGGGCAACGTCATCATGAGCCTGCCGGCTGGCTCCAACGCCTTCACCAAGTCGGTGTTCGACGGCGTTGGCCGCACAACGGTTCAGTATTTCGCCTATTACCTCGGCACGATTACTTACGCTGAAGCGATGAGCGTGACCAACGACACGGTCGTCGAGCAGACGGAAACTACGTTCGACGCTGCCAGCAACGTGATCCAGACCACATTCCGCCAGCGCTTCCACAACGCCACGGGCACGGGCCCGCTCACGTATCCCGGCGGTGCGCAGCCCCAAGCCCGCGTGACCTACGTCGCCAGTTATCCCGATGCACTGGGCCGCTCGCAGGCCGAGGCGAATTACGGGACGAACGGCGACGTGACGCTCGTCCGGCCGAGCACGATCCCCGCCTCGAGCAACAGCGTGCTTGTGGGCCGGACGTACTACAACAGTCGTGGCGAAGCCTACGAGTCGCTCGACCCGGCGGGCACGTTGACCTGCCTGACCTTCGACGATACAGGCCGCAGGACCGAGCAGATCCTCAACTGCACGATAGCCAGCTCCTCAAGCAGCAGTTCGTCGAGTTCATCAAGTTCCTCCAGTAGCGCCTCGTCAGGTGCCTTACCGACCAGCGACGACAAGAACAACACGGTCCTCTGGACTTACACGCCCGACAATCTCGTGGCGACGGTCACGGCCGTCAACGCGGAGACCGGCAACCAGGTTACCACCAACGTTTACGGCAGTACCCTCCCCAGCTCGGACGTGGCCCGCAACGACGTACTGGCCGGCGTCACTTATCCCGATGGCGGCCAAGTCTCCTATCTCGTCAATCGCCACGGCGAAATCAAGCAGTTCGCGGATCAGCGCGGCGTGGTTCACGAATACCTCTTCGACCTCCTCGGCCGCCAGACCAACGACCTAGTGACGTCGCTTGGCGGCAGCTCATCGAGTTCGTCAAGTAGCTCGTCCAGTTCCAGTAGCGGATCTTCAGGTGGTGTCGACGGCACCGTGCGGCGACTCGCCTACACGTACGAGGTCCGCGGGCCCATCCAGAACGTTACAAGCTATTCCAGCCCTATCATCGGCCAAGGTACCGTTGTCAATGATGTCCAACGAGTCTACAATTCGTTCGAGCAGCTCATCACGGAGTACCAGGAGCACTCCGGAGCCGTGAACACGTCGACCTCGGTCAACGTCCAATACAAGTACGCCACCGGCTCGTCGAACACGGTTCGGCCGACCGCGTTGATTTATCCCAACGGCCGCGCGCTGACATACAGTTACGGAACTCCGAGCGCCATTGATGACGCTGCCAGCCGTATCGCAAGCCTCATCGACGACGACGGCGTGACCCACCTTGCGGATTACACCCGGATTGGGACCGACACTTTCGTCCAACAAACGTCGCCCCAGCCGCAGATCGCCTGGTCGCTAATCAACGGTGCAGGCAGCGATCCGTACACAGGTCTCGACCAGTTCGACCGCATCGGTGACAATCGGTGGTACAGCACCGCCACGAATGGCGATCTGGATCGTATTCAGCATGGCTACGACCGGGCCTCGAATCGCCTTTGGAGGCGCAACACGGTCGCGGAATCCGTGAGCGCGAATATCGACGAGCTTTACAGCTATGATGGGCTATATCGTTTGACGGAAATGCAACGGGGCCAGCTCAATAGCGGGAACCACGCTATAGTCGCGGGCACACTAACTTTTGCGCAGGCATGGGGCTTAGATGCGACAGGCAATTGGCAGCAATTCTGGCAGAACAGCACGGGTTCGTCATGGGACCTCCAGCAAAGTCGGACGGCGACGAATGCGAACGAAATCGCTAGCATTTCCGGAGGCGGCTGGATACAGCCACTCTACGACCCGGCCGGCAACATGGTTCAAATGCCGCAGCCGAGCAACGCCAGCACGGCAAATATTCTCACCTTTGACGCTTGGAATCGAGTCATGTCGGTCTCAGGCGGCGGTTCTTTGAACCAGCACAATGCCTACGACGGGGAGAACCGCCGCATCACGACACTGACGGGTGGCGTTTTGCGGCATTACTATTTCTCGACCAGGTGGCAATCGCTTGAGGAACGACTGGGCTCTGCGAGCTCGCCCGACCGACAATTCGTCTGGGGGCTCCGTTACGTCGACAATCTAGTGCTGCGTGACTGCTCCGCGTTCACTCCATCTCGCCTCTATGCGTTGCAAGATCCGAACTGGAACGTTACCGCCATCTGCGGTTCAAGCGGAACGGTCTCTGAACGATACGACTACGCGGCCTATGGAAAGCCTACGTTTTTCAACGCGGCTTTCGCCGTAATCAGCGCGTCGGCATATGACTGGGACACGCTCTTTGCAGGTTACCGCTGGGAAAGCGACATTGGGCTGTATCTCGTTCGTGAGCGATATCTCCACTTCGCACTCGGTCGCTGGCTCTCGACGGATCCCCAGGGCGAAGAGGGCGACAATCTGTACCTCTACGTATCAAACAATCCGCTTATCGATAGCGATCCGAGCGGGCTGCAGCCGGCACTGCAGCCACTGAGACCAATGGCACGATGCAAGGTCCGGCTTTGCTGCTCGTCGGTCCCGATTAACTGCCCGAACGGGCCTCCCGGCGTTGTTGGCCTATTTCCATGTCACTGTTTTGTCCAAGTGGCTGATGTGCGCGGTAGGACTGTCGAATACCATGGCGTGCAGGGCGCGGCAAATCCAAACTGCCCCCCCTGTCCACCGTTTGCGGGCGTGGACCTCGTGTGCGGGAACGCGGCACCGCCCGGCCTAGGTGCCGCAGTATGTAGCGCGTGGAGCCGACTTGTGGTCCCGTGCAGTGAGTTGACTGATTGCCTGAAGGGCATCTGTACGACCTACACCCTGACACCTCCATGCTATGGATTCTGCGCGGAGCCAAACTCAAACACAGTTGCTAACACCCTTCTCAACATCTGCGGTGGCATAGCCGCATTCGCACCACCCGCCCCTCTCCCCTGCGGCGCCGGGACCGTTCCCGTCGCCCCAGGATACATTCCCCCTCCGCCACCGACCATCCCGCCTCCGATCAACGTCGCGTAATGACTCAGTTGACCTACCGATCGTATCAACGAAGGGATGCCCCAGGAGACCGAATGCTGCCGAGAAGGCTGTTGGATGGTTGTGGAAGAACAGCATCTCATTAGAATGAATCGCAGGGACGGCAAGCCCGGTAGCTCTGTTTGCGGTGAGCCCCATGAACGCCCAGTCCGAATGTTCCGCCTTGTGGCGCCCGCGAATCGCGACTGCCATCGTCGCGCTTGCCGTCGCGGGCGGCATCACGCTGGCCAATCTATCGTCGGAACGCGTCACCCAGAAGCTGATTAGCGAAAGCGCGAATAGGCCCGAGCGCGCTTATGGCTGGCCGGTAACGTGGTACTGGCGGGTCGCGTCAACGGTAGCGGGAAGAATACCCCCTTGGAATGGTCTGCCGGTGCGGCCTCTCCTTGAGTGGCCGATTGCTCGGTATAGTGCTACCGGTCTGTTGGTCGATTTGGCAGTGTGGCTGTTGTTGCTGGCGATCTCGGCGGTGGCCTGTCGATGGGCGCTGCGCAAACTCCAACTGCAGCTGCGCTGGGCCCCACGAGTGACGACATCTACTATTGCGCTGCTCACCGCGGTGCCAATGGTGCTTGCAAACATGACGTGCGAGCTGTCTTACCGTACTTCAATGTACGGTGTGACCGGCTTGGCATCTTTTGGCTGGCCGCTGGTTTGGCACTGGTACATCGTTGTTCCTTTCGACAATGTTTACGGTTGGGATTTCAGCGCTGCGCGACTGGCGTGCAATATTGTGGTGTGGCTCGGCACGCTGGCCGCAGTGGCGCTCGTGTGGGACTGGTTGTTATGCCGCTATCGGCCGCGATTGCGTTTCAGTCTATGGACGTTGTTAACCGTCGTGGCGATCGTTTCGGTTTTGTGCGCTTGGTGCGCCGCGGTTCGGAAACGAGCGGACGAGCAGGATGCCTTGGCTGCGTCGAGTGTTGCGGTCAACCATTTATGGGTCGAGCGGCCCGGGCCAAAATGGTTGCGCCTAGTGTTGCCGGACTGCTATCGGCGGCGCCTCGTTGGCGCCAGCATAAGCGTTGGGTGTGCAATGGGTCCCGACGATGAAGCTCAACTGGCGCCCAATCTCGAGAGAGGACGGATACAAAATGGCAAGGAACCGGTAGGCCTGCCGGATGAGGAAGCATCCGAAGTTGACGACACAATGACGCTCGAAGATGAACGGTTGAAAGAGGAGGAGTTGCTGCAGCGATTGGGCCGCTTACCGGACTTGCGTTTCCTGTCAATTGGCTATTGCCGGTTGACTCCCACCATGGACGATGCGCTGGCTAAGCTCCAGCAACTCAGAGTCTTGCATATAGCGAGCCCTTTTTTGGGTTGGGCGGGCAGGACAACGAACCTCGCGTGGGTCGGGCACCTTCCTCAGCTCGAGCAACTGTCGCTGACGCGCGTCCCCAGTGACGAACTCGATTGCCTGTCAAAGCTGACACGTTTGAAGTCGCTTAGGCTCGATCTCACTGATTGCGAACATGATGAAGCAGAAATGGACAAACGCCTTGCGGCGGTCGGCAAGGTGAAGTCGATCACCCGGCTTTACCTGAGAGGATCACCCGGGGCCCAGATTTCGCACTTGGCCGGCCTCACCAACTTGAAGTCGCTGGCGCTAGAGTTTTATCATTGTGATAGCGATGAGGAAAGAATTCGCCGGTGTTGTGAGGCGATTGGGGCGCTGACACAAATTGAAGAACTCCTGCTGGCGGCGCCAGATGGTGTATTGCGCATCCGCCCACACAACCTGGCTTCGCTGAGAGGCATGACGAATCTGAGGTCGCTCTGCCTGCGCGTCTCCTGTGATAAGTGTGATAACTCAGAACGGCAGGTGTGTCTTGCGGCAATTGCCAAGCTTACGCAGCTCCGCCGATTATGTCTGCAAGGCGACCTCGTGACGACCGGTCTTGCCGAACTGACGCCGCTAGAATCGTTGGAGGAACTGCTAATATCTGACCGGGGAATGGAAACACCGATGGCGATCGAATCGCTAGCCGCCCTAAAGAGTCTCAAAGCGGTTTGGATTCCCGCTCTCTCTACCGATGTGCCCTCTTTGGCTGACGACACTGCTAATGCCCGTCGCGCCTTAGAGTCGTTCCAGCGGTCGCATCACGGAAGGGTCAGGAATCTCTGGCTAGAAGCGCAAAGCGAAGCCACGCCCTGGCTGGCTTGGCAGGAGTTTGACGAGAAAGGACCTGATCTCGATTCCTTCTTAGGCGGGAATCCTGGGATCCCGTAGACTTGTCAGGATTTACCTTAGCACCAAATCAGAGGACGAACGACCGTTGACGGCCAAGATTGCCGGATTGGTCACCGCGCGTGCGTGGGGGATTCACGGCACGATTTGGAAGATGTGCGAGCAGCAATGAGGGGTTCTCCCTGTCAATTGCGCCGAAGACCGGAAAGGAGTCTGTGCTTCGTTTTGGGTCAGCTCGATGCCTTGCTCATGCAAGGCGGCCGTTATGGTCCGGAGTTGCAGCCGGATCAAATGTTCCCTGATCCTACCGTGTGCGGTAGACTGAACGCGACCAGCCGTTCTCCGCCGAGTGGCCCCGCTAGGTTGCCTAGCGGGGCCTTTCCTGCGCGCGCGGCGGCGATGTCCTCGGCCTGTTTCGTCAAGTTGCGCCCTGGCTCGGCTCGCTTATCTCTCGCGGGCCCATCCAACGCTTAGAATATCTGTTCCTGGTCGGTCGTCGTTCCAGCCGGCGACGGCTTGTCGAGGGAGGCAGGACTTGATGATCGTCACAGCTATCCGGAGCACGGCAAATCGTTGCACCTCGGCTTCCCGGTCCCGCAGGCGGCCTCAATGTCACCGATGGATAACTGCAACGTCAGTGCTCTGGTCCCGGCCAGAAAAAGTTCTAACGGTGTCCAGTCGCCCCGACTCGAAAAAGCCCGCGTAATGCGGGCTTTTCTTTTGCGCCCGCCTGCATAGATTTTCCTTGCGCAGCATTTTGCGCAGCATTTTCGACACCCCTCCAATTAGGGGAATGGTACCGTCTGGAAAGGAGCGGCGCGGGTGCGGAAACCTTGGTTTCGTGAGTCGGATGGCTGGTGGTACATCGAGGTCGTAGACGAAGGCGGACGACGGTACGAGCGCCTGTCGCAGGACAAGAATAGGGCCTTTGATCTTTGGCACGAGCGCGAGACCACGCCGGAGCCGGACGCGCCTGACGTGACCCTCGTCACAATCTGCGATGAGTTCCTCGTGTGGTGCCTAGAGGAAAAGGTGCCGACCGCGACCTACGACTGGCACGAGTCCTACCTGCGGTCATTCTGCCGGAAATGGGGCGCGCTGGAGGTCCGTCATCTCAAGCCATGGCACGTGACCAAGTGGCTCGGCAAGGCCAGATTCAAGAAAGCCGTGCGCAAGCTCGAAGGCGGCGCTCGCCGCGCCGCCATCACCAGCGTGAAGCGGGCTCTGAACTGGGCTGTCGAAGAGGGCTATATCCAGCACAACCCGATCCACAAGTTGAAGCGGCCAAGTGTCGGCCACCGCGAGACCCTCATCGACGGTGATCTCCCGCGGCAAATGGCGGCCGCCACCGACGGCCCGTTCCGACTATTTCTTCTCGCCCTACGTGAGTCCGGCGCGCGGCCCGCGGAAGTCCGCGCCGTCACGGCCGACCACGTCGACCTGGCCAGCGAGATCTGGAAAGGCGTCCCCAACAAGACTGGCAAGAAAACCGGTCTGCGGCGGGATGTCTACATCGGCGGCCAGGAGAGTTGCCTGAACTGCGTCACCCGCATCCTGATGCACTTCCGGCCGACCGGCCCGTTGTTTCTGAACAGCCGCGGCGCTCCGTGGACCGGCAACGCGGTGCGAACTCGGATGGCCCGCCTGCGTGGCGACCGGGCCGACCGGCGAGCCCGCAAGGGACGTCCCGCCTGGACCGAAGAAGACGACGCACTGGCGCTCTCCGACAGGCCGGTGAGTGAAATCGCACGGACGCTCGGCCGCTCCTATAACGCCGTAGCCCTGCGGCGATTCGCCCTGCGGAGAGCCACCCCCAGACGGTGCCCGAAGCGGAAGACGGTCAAGCTGCCAGCCGGCGCCGTGGCCTATGCTTTCCGCCACACCTACATCACCGACTGCCTCGAGAAGGGGATCGATCCAGCGACCGTCGCCGCTCTGACGGGTACCTCCGTCGCGATGATCGAAAAACACTATGGCCACCTGACAAAACGCGGAGAGCACCTTAGAGCCGCCGCGAGGCAGGTACGCAGTCGGTCAAAATCTTGATACCACGAAGGCTGCGCACCTTCCGCCGCCGCGGAGTCGGCTCCTCGGCATCGGGTGCGCGGCCCACCGGCCGGTAGCACCCCTCCAGGTACTCCTCCAGATCTTCTCGTCTGAACCGCAGCGAACCACGCCGGCCCGTGCCGATGCGGTAATGCGCCAGCCTACCGGATCGGCAGAGGGCGTAGATCGTTCCCGCGGAAACCCCCAGGATCTTCATGGCGTCGTTCACGCTGATGGTCTTGATCTCCGGCTCTGGCGAGTCCGGCCGGACAGTGTGGCGGCGGCTACGCATCGCCTGGGGAACGGGGTGCGCCAGAACGGGCAGGTGGTTGGGGGGCAACATGCGCGAGGTACCAGCGACGCACACTAGTCAACGTCGACGAGGTCCCTCAGAAAACCCGGCCCCTTGTTACCGGAGCCGTGCCAGGCCATCTATGGCCACCACGCAGAAGATAGTACGACGGCTGCCTGAGTCGTTCAAGGCTATTGGGCTTGCCGCTGTTGAATCGATCCCCAGCCTCGCTTGCGGCTGACGTCGGGATGCTTGCCTCTGCTCGGCGCCCGAGCGGTCACCACGCATCTTCACCGCGGTTTTTGCGTGGGCCGATGGGGGGGCTTTTGCGAGATCGCGCGCACCGCCGGCTTTTCGGCTCACCGTTCCCCGACGGCCTCGGTCTGCCGATTGGCTTTTGGTGTTCTGAGCCGGTCTACTGTCCAGAGCAGGGCGTGTTGACCCTGCCCGGCCGCGAAGTCGCTCCGCACTTGCCCAAGAAGGGCCGTGAGCCCGCCTGTCGTGAGCCTTGGCACGTTGCAGGCGATTTGTTTGTCGCGCGGAGGCGCTCGGCGTCTGCGCTGGCGAGGCGCGTTTCGTCGGCGGAGTCTGCGGCGCCGTCTCTCGACGCTCCGTAGCCACCTTTCCCGCCACTTACCGCCATGGTCAACGACCATGTCTGGCGTCCATGCCAGCGGTCGCGCCCCGCGTGAGCCAGGTCGGCAACGTAGTCTGCTCGCCCGGACAGATGGGCGGTCGCCAACGGTCGCTGGCCGTCTTGCGGTTCGGTCGTGCTCGGCATATACTTCATTCCGTTCAGAACATTCTTGGCCGGAGCGGATCACCAGTCCGCCCGGCCGTTTTCTTGCGCTCAAGTGTACGCGCGGTGGCAACAATTAGGAAGATTGCGGGCGGTCCTCGCGGAGCCCCTTTCTTTGTCCCACTTTTGTCCCATAAAAACTGTGACAAAAGTGTGACAGAAGCGGGACAAAAACGTGACAAAAAGCGTGACCCGGTAAGTTGAGGGATCGGGGCAAGTTTCCTCAACTCCAAGGAGCCCAGCGGGTGGTCGTCCTCCAAGCCGGACGGGAAGCCGACGCGGACTTAGCCCGCGCCACCACCGCTTGCCGGCTGCTGAAGTTCCCAACGTCGATCGACACGCCGAGAGCCGCGCGCCGATCGGCGAGTGCCCGGCCTGATGGCGGTGGCCGACCACGTGCCAAGTCGGCTGGTGAGGGAGGGCCGACCGAAAAAAGGTCCTCCGGCCGACGGATGGTGTAAGGACCGCCAGGGCGTCAGCCCCCTGGCCGGAAGACGGCTCACGCGACGCCCCCGCCAAACTTGGTCGCCTTCCGCTTGTCCGGCCCGTAGTATTCCCAATCGGGCGGCCGGCTGATCCCCGGCCTCATGCGACCCCCGCGGCACCGCGGTGCCATCCTTTCCCCGGTGCCCGCGGGGTCGCTCCGACGCGGCCGGCGACCAGCCGGCAGAAAGGATTCTCAATGGAAAGGTCTCCCCCGCGGCGTCGCGCGATGTCCAATCGACCGGCCGACAAGCGCGCAGATGAGTACGACTTCGAGTCGCTCCGTAATTCCCTGGTCTGCGTTCTTCGCTACGCCATGGCGCCGGCCTTGAAGGAGCTGCAAGCCATCGATCCGGCAAAGATCACGCGCGAGCTGCTGATCGAGCGCGCCGTTCGGCTCGTCCGCGAATACTACGAGCCGAACATACTGGCCGCGCGGTCGCGGGCGGCTGAGGGGCTGCCCGGTGAAAGCGAAGCCAAGTGGATTGGGCATCGTGAGCTGGCCATCCGAGCCCTTGGCACACCTGCTGGCGATGCCGCCTTCGACGAGTGGTGGCGGGAACACAACTATTTTCCATACGAGCTCGACCTGCTCCGCCAACATCTTGCCGAGGCAATGGTACCGGAGTGGGCGCGCATGCCTCCCACAGTGACCCTCGATGCTTTGCTGCCGGTGGCCATCGAACGCTGGGAACGGTGGCGGGATAAGTCGTACATCGCCGCGAGGAGAGAGTTGCACGAACGTCTGCCAGAGGCCAGCCGCCGGACAAGCCTTCTCGTGAAGCGTGCGGAACACGACGTCCGTCTCGAGCTCGCCGCGTTGAAGACCTATGAAGGCCGGCAGATCCTCTTAAGCGTGTTGGAGGAACACAACGGGAGCGCCAACGCGGAGCCTCCCGATGGACCGCAATCGCGGCGGTCGTTTCGGTTCAAAGGGTCGACCGCGACTATGCCCCCTGCCGCATCAGCGATCCTCGACTACCTTTGGAAGGCGCCAAATATGACCGCCGATACGGAGGAGCTGGCCCACCAGATCGGCGTTAAACCAACCGGCCTGCGGAAACACCAGGCGGACATCAACAACGCGTTCACTCGAGCAACCGACGATGCAGGCAATCCCAAGCCGATCGACGGTTGCGTTGAAAAGGATGGTATTGTCATCAGGCTCGTTCTGAGCCACTGAGCGCACCAAAAGACGACACCATTTGGTGCGCATCCGGTGCGCGTCGCTTGTAATACTCGGCCTCATCGACACTCAACCGATGGGAGCCGAGACCGTGAAATCGTCGCCTACCACTTCACCCGATTCGCCTCTTGAGGCACTTCCGCCCGCGCCGGAAATCCGACTCGCGCTGGCCCGAAATCTCCGGGAGGCGCAGTTACTCCGCAGACTCTTAAAACTGGCGTCGGCGGCAGAAGACACCCGCCGGCAGTCCGCACAAGGGGTTGCCCATGCCGGCTAAGGCCCAAACCGTTTCGACGCCCTCGCCTTCTCTCACTCCGCCTACCCAACTCGCCGCGATCGTAGCTCTGATCGATCGCATAGCGACTCGTAGGGCGCCCGCGGTCCAACTAGCTCCGCTCGACTGGTCGACGATGGTCGCTGTCGAGCCGCAACTCGGGGTGCTCATCGCCGACGCCCGCAAGCTCCGCCGCCGTGGCAACCGGTGGCGCCACTACGAAAATCTGAAAGGCCGGGTAGGCAGATTGGCCGGCTGGGGTGCTCGGAGGCGCGAGCTTGCCTCGGGTGGGCACTACCACGTCGCGCACCGCCGCCTGCTCGACGCGTTGGAGACCGGCCGTTGAAAAACGAGATCCCCCACGAGTACCCGCTCGACCGGCTGACGATCTTGAAAGACCAACAAGAGAAACCCGGCTGGTCCTTCCCGTCCCCGATCCGCACCGTTGTCGGCCACTTGAACACCGGCGACTACGCCCCGGCCGGCGCCGAGCACATTTGCCGCATTGAACGGAAGGCGCTGCCGGACATCGTGGGGTGTTGTGGCAACGAGCGCGACAGGTTCGAGCGCGAAGTCGAGCGGTTGCTGGCGTTTCCGGTCCGCATCTTGGTCATCGAGGCGAGCTGGTCGGACATCGAGGTGGGCCACTGGAGGAGCAAGGTTACGCCCGCCGTTGTCCGCAACTCGCTCCTGACCTGGCAGAGCATGGGGCTGTCCGTGTTTATGGCCGACCACCAGGAACGAGCCCAGCAGTACGCCGCCCGGATCTTGTACGCGGTGGCACGTCATCAGTACCGAAGTGCCCGGAAGCTGCTGGGAGAGGTGCCCGCTGCGCAGAAGCCCTCACCCAACGCCTACGATCCGGCCACGATCGACTCGTTTTGCCCGCTGCCGGAGGGTGTCGAATGACCATCGCGGAGCGCAACGGCCGACCGAGGACAAGGCGGATCGACGGTGGGGTTCCGCCGCACGATGCAGACGCGGAGCGCTCCGTCGTCGGCTCCATCTTGATCGACGCGGCCGCGATCGAGGTTGTTGCCGGTATCCTCCGACCTGACGACTTCTACGTAGTTAGCTGCCGCCGGGTCTACGACGAGCTGCTGGCGATGCGACGGGAAGGCGTTCCCATCGACGTGCAACTCTTGCTTGGGAGGCTCAAAGCTGCAGGCGCCGATGCGATCGTCTCTAGGACGGACATTGCCGAAATGGCCGACTGCGTGCCGACCGCCAGCAACGTCGGGTGGTACGGGCAGATCGTCTTGCAGAAGGCCCAATTGCGGCGGGCGCACTTCGCTGCGTTCGAGGTGGAGGCGCTCGCGGAAGATAACTACCTGGCCGCCAACGACCCGCTGGCATGGCGGGCCCGGTTCAAGGGAGTCGTCGAGCGCGTACTGGGGGAAAACAGTGCGACTGTGCCAGCAGAGCCGCGACTCGAGTACGAGCTCCTCGACTGTTCGTCCCTCGATTCGGCCGAGTATGAGCTTGAATACCTCGTCGACCACGTGCTGGTGGCCGGACAGCCATGCATTTTCGCCGGCGGCAAAAAGACGCTCAAAACCTCGCTCCTCATCGCTCTGGCGATGGCGCTGGCGATGGGCCTGCCGTTCCTGGGGCGATTCGCTGTTCGGCGTGCGGCCCGCGTCCTGATGATGACCGGAGAGAGCGGGTTGGCCACGATCCAGGAGACGGCTCGACGGATCGCCGCGGCGATGGGGCTTTCGCTGGGCGAGGTCACCGGACTGATTCTTTCCCCGCAGCTCCCCTTGTTCGGCAACCTGCTGCACATGGACGCGCTGCGAGAGACCTTGAAGGCCAACGAGATCGAGGTTTTGATCGTCGACCCGGCCTACTTGGCGATGCCCACGGGCGGCAATGAGGCCAGCCTGTTCGCGATGGGCGCCCTCCTCCGGGCGATGGCGGAGATTTGCCAGGAGTGCGGGGTAACGTTCATCCTCGCCCACCACACCCGCAAGACGATTACGGATCCTTTTGCCCCACCCGAACTCGAGGACATCGCCTGGGCGGGCTTCAACGAGTTTGCCCGGCAGTGGGTACTCATCGGTCGCCGTGAGCGATACGAGCCCGGCAGCGGCGAACATCGCCTATGGCTTAATGCCGGCGGGTCGGCAGGCCACAGCTCTTGCTGGGCCCTAGACGTCGCCGAGGGCGTCTACGATGGTCACACGCCGCGGCAGTGGCAGGTAAGCCTGAAGCGTGCTGAGGAAGCGCGCCAAGAGGCCGAGCAACGACAAGAGGGGGCAAAGGACGAAAAGCGACGGGCAACGTCGGCCGCACACCTGGAGGCGGACCGTAAAGCGATCGTGGCGGCGGCCATCAAGTTCAAGGGCGAGGCGTTCACCTTTGCCAAGCTTCGCGAGCGGGCCGGCATCCAGGCCCAGAGGTTCGGCGCCGCCTTTGGCTCCCTCTCCGATGACGGCTTGTTCGTCGACTCCGAAGTGACCGGACGGAACAAGCAGGCTTACCCCGGCTACCGCTTGAAGGAGTCGTCCGAATGACACCAGTACCCACCCGTACAAACACACCCGTACTAACTCTGTACCGATGGGGCACACCACACCGGTACACGCCCATATATATATGGGCGTACCGTACTGGTGTGTGTGCTCTCTGGTGCCCCATCCGTACCCGGTTCAATTTTCGGTACCGGTGCCCCTGGTCTCCTGCAGCTTCGTCCCGCCCGGGTTTGTCCCGCCCGGGTTTGTCCCCGCCTGCGCGCCCCAGGTTGGATTAACGAAACGCGGACATACTTTGGCGCACCAAAACGATCGGAGTCCCATAGGGACGCATTTGGCGATGTTTGCCCAATTTACCACCGCCCCGCGAACGTAGAACAACTCAACACGGAGGAGAGGATGACCACGACAAACTCGCCGACGAACAGCGGCATCACCAATTCGATCCTGGCCGCCCCGGCGAATGCCGTTTCTGAAATCACCAGCCTGCGCACCGCCAACAGCAAGACCTGGGACATGGGCAACGGCGTGCGGACGGCCGTACACTCGATCTCGCCCGTTCACTGGGCGGACGTGGACGGGGTTTGGCAGGACATCGACACCACCCTCGACGAGACGGGAAGCCCCAGCAGCACCCGGTACGCGATCGCCATCTCGACCAACGGCATCGGCTACTCTGACAAGATCAGCGGGGACGCCGTCATGGTCGCCTTGATGGCCATTGGCGACACGCCAGCGTCGCAATTCAACATCACCGCGCCCGCGATCAGCGGCAACAGGGCCACCTGGAGCGAGGTTGTACCGGGCGTCGATATTTACCTGGAGGCCCTCCCGGCAGGCGCCCGCTTCCACGCGATTATCAAATCCCCCTCAGCCCCCACATCGTTCACGGTCCAGTACACGCAGCCGGCCACCTTGACGAGCACGATCGTCGACACGACCGCGGATGGCAAGGACGCGGCAGGTCTTACCTGCCAGGTGACCGAGACTGCCTCGGAACCGACAACGAATTCAGAGGGCCAGATTGTCACCAGCGTGACCTACTCGTTCGGCGGCAACGTCAAGGTCCGCGATCCGAACACGCGCGTAGCAAGCTGGCAGCCGACGCCGACGTATCCGGTGGATATCGACCCGACCGTGACGGCCAATATCGCCACGGACAACGATGATGGCTTCGAGAAGGAGCCGTACTCCCAGTGGTATCCGAGTGCCAACTACTGGGGGATCGGCTACTCGTTCTCTGGGGCTTACGGACCGTATAACCCTGGGCTGCGATTTGCGCTGAGCGTTCCCCAGGGAGCGACGGTCAGCTCGGCGACGCTGAGCTTTTACTATAAGAGTGCCTACGGCACTGGCACGCAGAATGCCAAACTGTATGCCGCCGCCGTCGATAACGCTGCGGCCTGGAGCAACAGCAACCGACCGTCGACCCAAACCAAGAGCACGCACTCTGCTTCCTTGTCGCTGCCACACACCAGCGGCACGTTGACCAACGCCACGGTTGATTGCACGTCGATCGTGCAAGAACAGGTCAGCCGAGGTGGCTGGGTGAGCGGCAACTACATCGCCCTGTTCGCCCTGCCGACCAACAAGCCCAACGATCCGTTCTTGGGCGACGACTACCACCGCCACAACAGCAAGGCCGCCATGCTGACCGTCACGTATACGGGCGGCGCGGGGGGCGGGCCATTCCCGTGGTTCAACAACGGGCTCAACGGCGGCCCGCTGGGAAGCATGCTCGGCGGCATGAGGGGTTGAGACGAACAGCAGGCGGGCGGGCGACAGCCTGGAGCCCAGAACGCCCGCGCAGGCGGAAGCTGAGGAGCCTCGTCACGCTAAATGCCCCTGTGGCGCTCTCACGCTTCCTCTGGCGCGTTCTTGCCACGTGGTCGACGGGAAGGGCTGCGAGATAGGAAACGCTTGTATCGGTTAGTGTCGGTCTCGCGACAGTCGGTCTCGTTTCGATCCCCTTGAAATGATCTAGGATAGCGCCGGAAGGACGTGTATCCTGCGCACCGCCATTTCCCCGGTTTTACACAGAGTTTCCAATGGCCATCAGTTCTCGTGAGGTTATATTCGTCGCGATTGTGCTGGCGTTCGCAACGACATGCAATCTCGGCACAGGAGCCCCTCCGCCCGCTAAAAAGCCTGCGCCAAAAAGTGATTTGGAGCGAATCCAAGGAAAGTGGCGCGCAACTGGAGGCATGCTTGGCGGCAAGACGGAATCGGCGGAGGGGGAAGAGGAGGAGGTGTGGACATTCAAGGACAGAAAGCTCACGACGACCGGGCAACCGAGCCTTGAGATGCGAATCACCCTCAATCCGAGCGAGAGCCCGTCCACCATCGACTTTGTAATTGTTAAGGACGACGGAGAAGACCTCGCGGCCCAAGGCCAAGCCCTCGTGATATTAGGCATCTATTCCATTGAGGGCGACACCCTAACTATTTGCATGTCGACAGATACAGAAGGGGAAATGCCAGGAGACAGGCCGACCAAGTTCATCGGCGATGGTCAGTTTGGCCTGATTACTTTCAAGCGCATAGGGGCGAACGTTCGGCCAGTGACGACTGGCGCAAAGTCGCCCTAAGGTCTTGGGCCCCATCATTCCCCCCAGCAACTGCCCGAGCGGCACCCCAGCCGCTTTGGCAAATCGGCGCAGCATCGAACTTTCCGGATCGTGGCTCTTGAGAAACTGATTGACGCTCTTAAGGGCCGGCGCGTAGCCCAGCGACCCGACGGCGAATCGCTGCCTGAAGCTTCCAGGAACCCGCGGCCTACAACCGATCCATCGCCCTTTCCCGTCGTCTGGCGCGTTCCACGTTCCAGCCCAACCAGACCGTCAAGATGGTGACGGCGATCAGATCGATTCCGCGTGAGACCCAAAGCCCGAGGAGAAAAAACAGAACGCCATACCCGATTACGGCCACGAGCAGGAGCGCCGCATCAACGATCCACGCAAGCCAGCCCGTTAGGAGCAGCACGACGAGGGTCGTCAGTCCGAAGATGGCCTTCAGACCAACCTGAAACGGCGGCTTCTCCATGTCCATCAGACTATCGCCGGGCGGGCCGTGAAGCCATCGAGCCCGCCCACAGAATTTCCTTGCGAACCGGCGTCTGGCTGCCTACAAGAGATGAGCCGATGGTCTCGCACCGTTGGTAAGGTCGCCCAGGTACCTGCCCCGCCTGCGGCGGCCTTTTTTTCGTCAGCATCGTCCCGCCGGCTCTGGTTGAGCGGTTTTGCCGACTGACGAACTCCAGCCGCATGGCTGAATAGCCGATAACCGGAGTGGGGGCAGGGTCATCAAGGCGTCAGGACGCACGAGCTGCTGCCTGGCGCTTTTTTCGCGCGCATCGACTGTGGGGGGCAGGATGCCGGCGATCCAACCAGGCGAAACTTGGTTGGTGGCGCTTCGCTACGAGCGGCGGCGTGTCACTGTGCTGGAGCCGTGGACGCTGCCGCGGTGGTGGAAATGCCGCGATCTGCTGACGGCCAGCGAGCTCCTTGTCAGGGAGGACTGGTTCGTCGAGCGCGAGGCAGCCAAGACTCGGCGCAAGCGGCGTCGAGTAGGGGAATCGCCCCCAGACGATGATATTCGCAACGTGTAGGGTGCCTGGAATGCCAGCGATTCGGGCCGGTGAAAGGTGGCAAATCACGCTCGAGGGTATGCCGCGGTCGGTGGTGGTGATCGCGGAGACCGACACGGCCGGCTGGTGGCAGTGCGTCGACGTGCAGACCGGGATCCAATTCCTAGCTCGCGAGCAGTGGTTTGTTGACCGGGAGTTGGTCGACAGCAACGATGTGTGATGTCTGGCCAGAAGCGTCGCCAGGCCGCCCTGAACCATGGGGTCCGCGTTGTTCGATCGGCGCCCCGATTGAGTCGGTCTCGCCGCGCAGGGTGACGTCGGTTGCCTGATCGGACCCACGACATAGCGGAGCGCGTCACCTCCTCTCTCGCCGAGCTCAAGGGGTCCAGTGTACGATGTGGCCGATGGAGACACCGCAGTTTGCTGAACGACAGTACGAAGCCGCCGCGCATGTCGAATTGGCCCTGGGGAGATCTGCCCCTTTTGTGCCCACGCAGAACATCGAGTTTTACTTAGAGCCTATCCGAATACTGAACACATAAGCACTGGCACGCCAGATGCAAATTGAGGGTCGCGTTTCCTCAAAATGCATGGAGGTGTGACCAATGAACGAAGGACCCACGTCAAAGTTTCACCAGGTTCCCGATGATC
>DASZPH010000114.1:0-37100 GCA_035550375.1 Pirellulales bacterium
GCGGCCGAAGATGGGATCGCGCCAACGCCGAAGCACTCATGGCGTTAGATTGCCTAGAAAGCAGTAACGCTTGGCACCTTTATTGGACAACCCTTGATCCCGAAAGAAATTAGCATTGCCAGAATCCCTGGCCAGACACGATCGACGGCAGCATTTGCCCGGAGGAAGCGGATCGGCTCAAGTGGATTCAGTCCGAGTTGCAACGGTGCCTGATCGCCATGCCTGTCGAACCCGACGAAATGCCCGACGTGCTTGAAGAGCTCGAGCTCGATCCGGCGTTCGGCGACGACGGCGAGCCGAGGCTCAAGCCGCCCGACGAACCGCTCGATCCGGCGGCCCGCAAGCGAGAGCTCGACGCCGCCCTGGGCGAACTGGATCGACTTATCGGGTTGGACTGCATCAAGCAGGAGGTCAAGGAGCTGACCAACTTCCTGAAGGTGCAGAGCGAGCGTGTTCGACGTGGCCTGCCGCAGACGAAGGTCAGCCTGCACATGATCTTTTGCGGCAACCCCGGCACGGGCAAAACGACGGTAGCCCGGCTCGTGGGACGCATCTTCAACGGGCTGGGCGTGCTGGCCCGCGGGCACCTGATCGAGACCGACCGCTCCGGACTGGTCGCGCACTACGCCGGCCAAACCGGCTCCAAGACGCACAAGAAGATCGACGAGGCGCTCGACGGAGTGCTGTTCATCGACGAGGCTTACAGCCTGATCTCCGAGCAGGGCGACGATGCTTTCGGCAACGAGGCGGTGCAAGCCCTCTTGAAGCGAATCGAAGACGATCGGGAACGTCTGGTGGTCATCCTGGCCGGATATCCCGACTCGATGGACCGGCTGCTCGACGCCAACCCCGGCCTGGCGTCGCGATTCGGCCGACGGCTCGACTTTCCCGACTACGCGGCGCCCGAGCTGGGCGGCATCTTTCTGGAGATGTGCCAGGCGAACGACTACATCCTGCCCGTCGCCACGCGCCTGCGGCTGCTGGCGGGTTTTCAGTACCTGCTCGACCGGCGGGACGAGAAGTTCGGCAACGGCCGGCTGGCACGCAACGTCTTTGAGACGGCCATCCGGCGACTGGCGAACCGCATCGCCGACGTGGCGCCCCTGACCGCGCAACTGCTGACGACGATCGAGCCGGCCGACATTCTGATGCCGGAGGTGCCCGAGGACGCTTATCAAGGTCTCGACGACCCGGGACTGCGGCTTTCGACGTCATGCCCCGGCTGCCGGGAAAGCGTCCGTTGCAAAGCGGTGATTTTAGGTCGCCTGGTGAAGTGCAAGCGCTGTCAGCACGATTTTCGACTCGACTGGGGCGAGTTGAGCCGGTGACGAGGTTGGGGCACGGTCCGCACTTCGTTCCAGCCGAATGTGATCTCGACGCAGAGAAACGACCTATGAACGATCGCCCGCTGGCCGGACGGACGGCCCTGATCACGGGCGGCGCCAAAGGCATCGGCCGCGCCTGCTGTTTGCGACTGGCCCAGGCCGGCGCCGACGTCGCAATCAACTACCTGACGAGCGAGCAGGCCGCCCGCGACACCGCTGAGCTGGTCCAGCAGGCCGGCGCTCGCGCCTGCCTGGTTCGTGCCGACGTGAGTTCGCCAGAGCAGGTGGCGGCGATGGTCCGGGAGGTGAACGGCGCTTTGGGGCCGATCGACCTCCTGGTCAACAACGCCGGCGTGTTCCATTTTGCGCCGCACGGGCGGACCACACTCGAGGTTTGGCGTCAGACGCTCGACGTGAATCTCACGGGCGCCTACCTCGTCACCTGGGCCGTGAAGGAAAGCATGATCGAGCGCGGCTTCGGCCGCATCGTGAACGTCGCCTCGATCGCCGGGCTTCGTGCTCGGCCGATGTCGATCGCCTACGCCGCCAGCAAAGCCGGCCTGATCGGGCTGACGAAAAGCGTGGCCGAAGCTTTGGCCCCGAACAACATCCGCGTGAACGCCGTCGCGCCGGGCCTCATCGACACTGAAATTCTGTCGGGCGTGAGCCAGGACCGGATCGACGCCATCGTTCAGTCGACGCCCTTGGAACGGATCGGCCGGGGCGAGGACGTCGCCGGCGCCGTGTTGTTCTTGCTCTCGGAGGAATCGAGCTTCATGACCGGGCAGACACTCGTCGTCTGCGGCGGGCGGGTGATGTTGCCGTAGCGAAAGTCGTGAGCGTTCTGGCTGCCACCCCCGGCCGTGACCAGACTTCTCGCGAAGTCTGCTATAGGGGGGCCGGCGAATGATCGCGAAAGCTGCACAGAAGGGAACTTCGGATGCGTAAGCACGCCCGCTGGGTTGGTCTCGTAGTTTTCGTCGTTGCCTGTCTCGGGGCTGGCGGCCTTGGGGCCGTCGCCACGACGCCGGAAATCGAGGGCTGGTACAAGACACTCTCGAAGCCCTCGTGGAATCCGCCCGACTATGTGTTCGGCCCGGTCTGGACGACGCTCTATGTTCTGATGGCCATCGCCGCCTGGTTGGTCTGGAGGCCGGGAGGATTCATGGCGGCGGCAGCACCGCTGACGTTGTTCGCCGTTCAGCTTGCCCTGAACGTCGCCTGGTCGTGGATCTTCTTCGGCATGCACCAGCCCGGCTGGGCTTTCTTGGAGGTCTTGATCCTCTGGCTGGCGATCGTGACCACGACCGTGGCGTTCTTTCGCCGCTCGAAGGCTGCGGGCTGTCTAATGATGCCGTACCTGGCGTGGGTGAGCTTCGCCAGCGTGCTGAATTTCTCGATTTGGCGAATCAATGGCCCTTAAGCGACGCCCGCCGTCCCGCCAACCACAACCGGGGCGAAGCTTGTCGCGGCAACGCCCCGCGGCGCTCACGGCGCGCCCACAAACCTCTTGGCGGCCAGGCCGGCCGCAAGAATGGCCCAGCCCGTGAGGAGCAGGTTGATGCCCACGAGAAGGCCGATCGCCCAACTGCCGGAGAGCGGCCACTGCGCGAAGATCAAGACGGCGAGGGCGACGGTGACGATGCCGTCGAAGAGCATCCAGCCCGACCCCGGCATGTCACGCAGGCGCGAAGCGATCACGATCCGCGCGATGCCGTCGACCAGAAAGTAGCCGGCGAGCAAGAGCGTCAAAAACTGCAGCCCTAGGATCGGATGCAGCACCATCAGGATGCCGCAGACGAGCGACAGAACGCCGCTGACGGCCGCCAGCGGCCCGGCGCCGAAGGCGGCCGCCCGAATCGCGTAGACCAGCTCGGCGATGCCCCCCACGATGAACAGCGCCCCGACCATCGTCTCGATGGCGATGCCCGTCGCCAGCGGGGCAAGAATCGCCAGCGTGCCGATGAGAATCAGCCCCACGCCGAATGCGATCACCCAACTGGCGCTGCGACGAAATGCTTCGCTGGTCATGAGAAGTGCTCCGGTGCTAAGAAAAGGTTGCCAAGCAATATTACCATCGCCATCCGCCCCAGCGCGCTGAACGGGATGGCGCGGAGCGATCGTGTCGGCGCTGCCAATCGCCCTGGCCGTCGCCCGAAGTGGTCTTCTCGGAAGCGAAAGGCGACGATAGGCGGCTGGCGTTTTTAAACCAAGCCAAAACCGTGTTACGTCTTGCTTGCCGAAAGCCACGGTAACGCTTTACAATTAGGCTGTCGATTGTTCGCCGGGCCGGTTACCGACCGGGTGGTAACGGCCAGGCATTGACGACCGGGCGATCGACCTTCTTCCGCTTCTTTCAGGAGTTCGCGGCCATGATCGGATGGATTGCCATTGCGGCCGGCGCCTGCGCTACCTTCGGCCTGATCGTCGTTTTGGGGCCCGTTCGCTCGAGAGTCCGTGCCGCGCGATACGAGCGTGCCCGACGTGAATTCCATCGTTGCCGCGAGCGGCTGGAGGCCAAGTTCTTTCAGCTCGCCGCCGCCAGCGGCAAGCCGCGCGGGCTGCGTTGGGTGTCGTGCGATTTTGAAGACGACGTTTCCTACGCCCGCGATCGTCGCAGCGGCGAGCTGCGTGCCTTCGTGGCCGTGACCATCGGTTTCGAGGCCCTGGAAGGGGGCGGTATGGAGCACGTCGAGGCGGTGGGCAACCTGCGGGCCGCCACCGCCGAGTTCTGCCTGCGTGTGGGGAAGTGGCAAACCGACGGCCGAACCATCTTCAATCTCAACCCCACCGAGGCCATCGACTACTACCGCGAGAACCTGGAGATCGTCGGCCAGGAGACGGTCGGCAGCCGCCGGTAAGCGTTTCTGACGTTCGGCGAGGAACTGGTGCCGAGAAACTCGTGCACAGCCACGTGCCGACGCCGCCGCGTCGGTGCCGGCTGACCTCGAGCGGCCATGCCCCGGCCCGGATCGCCTTTCGGCTGCCCCCGGTTATGCTGCCGGGCGGTCGCCTGCTTCCTTGCTGGGATTCGGTTTGAACGAGAACGGCGCACGTGGCGGCATTTTGCCGTGGCATCCGATTCGAGCGATACCTGGCAGAACGCCGCGCGCATGTCCTCCGGTTACAGATCATCAGCGATAGCGAGTTCGATTGGCGGCCGCTTCCCTCGCCGGCGACGCCAGCAACGCATGAATCGCGCACTACCCAAGATTCCTAACCCTCATGAGCACCCCCCATGAGCCGACGGTTTCAGTTCAGCTTGAGATGGCTCGTCATCGCGGTGGCGCTCATCGCTGTGGCAACGGGGTCCTTTCTCTGGCAGCGCGAACTGATGCCAGGCTCATTGGGAGTCACCGGCATTCGATAACCTATGCCTCACCCGCAATTCACCCTCCGCGCGTTGCTGGTGGCCATGTTGGTCGTGGGGGCGTTCTTTGCGGGCATGCCGTGGCAGAGGCAGGGACGCCTTGAGGAATGGTGGAACTAAGAATCTAGGCTCGACAACCGCGACGTTTACATTCAGAAGCTGCGGCAAGAACGCGATTACCTGCGCGATATGATGCACGCCAGATCCGACTAACTATTTGCCGCTTTTCAGGCACTCGCAAAACATCTCAGGTTATTTCCGGTTTTTGTTTGACTATGAATCCAATGGAAGCATTACCCGTGTTTGTCGGGAGTTTCTATGCGCCTGATTGGCTGCGGCGGAGGATGGCCCCTGCTCCCTTGCCGCCAAACGCGGCAGCAACACACCTTTAGCCCACTACCTCGCAAAGGGTAGTGGCCCAGATCTATTGGGCCACTTCCCCGCAAAGCAGTCGCTTTCGCACGGGGCGGCCAACCGTTAAAATCGCCCGTTTCCCCCAAACCAGGCAAATGACCATGAAAATCGCAGTGATTGGCGGCGATGGAACAGGTCCTGAAGTGGCCGCCGAAGGACTGAAGGTGCTCGAGGCCGTCGCCTCACGCGAGAGTTTTACATACGAACTGGCCCACTACGACTTCGGCGGAGATCGCTACCTCCGAACCGGCGAAACCCTGCCGGCTGGCGCCGTCGACGAACTGCGAGCCTTCGACGCCATCTACCTGGGAGCCGTGGGACATCCCGACGTGCCGCCCGGCATCCTCGAAAAGGGCCTGCTCCTCGAGCTTCGGTTCCAACTCGACCAGTACATCAACCTTCGCCCCGTGCAACTCTTCCCCGGCGTTGAAACGCCGCTCAAAGGGAAGGGGCCGGATGACATCAACTTCGTCGTCGTCCGCGAAAATACCGAAGACCTCTACTGCGGCGTGGGCGGCTTCCTGAAAAAGAACACCCCCGACGAAGTCGCCAGCCAGACGGCCGTTTATACGCGCAAAGGATGCGAGCGGTGCGTTCGTTGGGCCTTCGAGTTTACCCGCCAGCGAAACAACCCCAAGAAGATGCTCACGCTGGTCGCCAAGACCAACGTGCTCACCTATGGGCACGACCTCTGGTGGCGCACCTTCCAGGCGGTGGCCAAGGAATATCCCGACATCAAGGCCGACTACAACCACGTCGACGCCTGCTGCATGTGGATGGTCAAGAACCCCGAATACTACGACGTGATCGTGACCACCAACATGTTCGGCGACATCATCACCGACCTGGGCGGCATCCTGCAGGGAGGCATGGGCGTGGCGGCCGGCGCGAATCTCAACCCCGATCCGGGCGGCACAAGCATGTTCGAGCCGATGGGAGGCAGCGCCCCCAAATACACGGGCCAGCACGTGATCAACCCGGTTGCCGCCATCAACGCCATGGCCATGCTGCTGGAACACACCGGCCAGCCCAAGGCCGGGCGGCGGATCATCGAGGCGATCAAGGTCGTGACCGGAACGAAAATGAAAAGTCAGGCCGCAGGCAAGATGGGATACTCGACGCAGCAGGTCGGCGACCTGGTGGTCGAAGCCCTGGGCAAATGACCCTGCACCACGCAAGCCGTCATTCCTCTTTCGCTGCTCTGGTTCTCTTCCATTTTTCTGTCAGTAATTCTTCTGTCTTAGACCTAGACGAATGGGGTCGGCGACGAGATCGCCCTACGAACTAATGACAGGAAAGCTAAGGGACAGAAGAATACGCAAGACAGCCCACTCACCGTCTTCCTAACCAACGATTGTTCCTCCTCTGTTAGCTAACCCACCATGAAAAACTCCCTCTTCGATCTTTCGGGGCGCGTGGCGCTCGTCACGGGCGGCAGCAAGGGCTTGGGTCTCGCCATGGCCCGCGGTTTCGCCGAAGCCGGGGCCGACATCATCATCAGCAGCCGCCACGAAAACGAATTGCAGGCCGCCGTGGCCAAGATCAAAGAGGGAACGGGCGTGCGGGCCGAATACATCGTGGCCGATATGACCGAGCGCAAGGACGTGGCCCGGCTGTGCGAGACGGCGCTGGCGCTGATGAAGCGGGTCGACATCCTGGTGAACAACGCCGGCTCAAACACCGTCCAGGCCATCGACCAGATCCGCGACGAGGATTGGGACCGGCTCATCGAGCTCAACCTGACGAGCTGCATGGCCACCTGCCGGGCGCTCGTGCCGCAGATGAAGGAGCGCCGCTGGGGGCGGATCATTCACATGTCGTCGATCATGGGACTGGCCTCGAAGGAAGAACGCAACATCTACTCGGCCACCAAGTCGGCGCTGCTCGGCCTGGCGCGAGCCAGCGCGTTGGAACTTGGGCCCTACAACATCACGGTCAACTGCATCGCGCCCGGCCCGTTCCTGACCGACCTGCCGGGCAGCATGCTTACCGACGAGCAAAAGAAGCACTTCGCCGAGCGCACCGCGCTGGGCCGGTGGGGGCAGCCGCGCGAGATGGCCGGTCCCGCCCTGCTTCTGGCGAGCGAGGCCGGCAGCTACATCACGGGCTCGGTTCTGCTGGTCGACGGCGGCACGCTGGTGAAGACGTTTTGAGTGCTGCTGGCGGGACTCGCGTTGCTCGTCCCACCGCGCGAATCGGCGCCGCCGAGCTACCGGAAAACACCATATTTCGGCAATGCTTTGCGTAGCTCAGCTTCATCGTCAGCGGTAACCTGCGTTCCTTGAACGGTTACTTGTCGGAGATCCGAGAGCCGGCGGAGGTATTTGAGTCCCTCGCCGCGCAGGTTGGTGTGATCGAGCGAGAGGAATCGCAGACGGGTCAGACCTTGGAGGTGCGCGAGGCCCGCGTCCGTGATTTGCGTGCCGGCCAGTGATAAGCCGGCTATACAAGTCAAACCGGCGAGGTGTGAAAGACCGTCGTCGGTAATCTGCGTGTTGTCCAAGTTGAGATGGTCCAGCCCGCTGAGCGAGCCAACGACCTTCAGCCCTTCGTCCGTGATCCGGGTGTTCGAGAGCGTCAACGACTTGAGGTGAGAGAGTTCCGTTAGGTGCTTTAGCCCGGCGTCCGTGATCTGCGTTTCGTTGAGATAAAGGTCTTCGAGCTCGCGCAGTTCCGCCAGACAAGCAAGGCCCGCGTCGCCGATTCGTGTTTTTCCAAGACCGACCTGGCGAAGACGACGCAGGTTGCGGATCGCCGTCAAACGGGCGTCGGTCACGTCGCTTTTCCCTAGCGAAATGCTCCGCAGGCTGGTGAGCTGCGAGAGCACCGAGAACCGGTCGTGGTTGGCCCTCGAAAACTCGTGGAAGCCGATCGATTCAACTTCGGCGAACAGGTCGTCGCCGAGCAGCATGCCGCCGACGCTGCCTTGTGGGACAATCGGGCGTGGGGCGTAAGTCACGGTGGCGTTGATGTGGCGAATGGCATCCACGACTTTCGCCTGCTCATGGGCGCGGCGCACTTCATGCGCCAGCCAAACGCAGAGAAGGCTTACAAAAACCAGCAACGCCCGCAAGCTGAATCGAAATCGCCAGCGGCGAGCAACCCAGGCGGTAAGCAAGGCTCGCCGTTCATGCCGGCGATTCAGGACGGTCGGTGAGACTCGCATTGCTCGTCCCACCCTACCATCACCCCATGAATCGCTGCAAATCGGCGGCGGTCAAACGGCCGTCGTGCAGTGCCGAGGCGACGAGCGCGGCGTCGCAACCAGCCTCGGCAAGCGAGCGCAAGTCGTCCACGTTGCGCACGCCGCCGCCCGAGATGATTTCTAGGGCCGGATGTTCGTCGCGCAGCCGCCGACAGAGTTCAACGGTGCTGACGCCCGAGTTCACGCCGACCTGCGCCAGATCGAGCACGATCAGCCGCCGCACTCCCAGATCGATTACGCGCTCGGCGATCGTCTGAGCGAGAAGGTCTTTCCATCTCGGCATGCGCGTGATCGGCACGCCGGCGCGCAGGTCGAGGCTGAAGATCGTCCGGCCGGGCGTGACGATTTCGATGGCCGGCTTCAACTCCCGTTCGTCGGCGATCGACTCCAGGCCGACGATGACCCCCGCGAGTTGCCGGCCGCGGTGCGAGAATGGCGCCAACTCGGCGGCTCGCTGGCCGGTTCCCGCGCCGGCATCAACCAGCAGATCCAGCCCGCAGTCCAGGAGGGTCTCGTAAGTCCGCCAGTCGGGCTTCGCTCCCGCGATGGCGTCCAGATCGGCGACGTAGGCCCTGCTGAATCCGAGTCGGACGAACGCGCCCGCCACCGCGGCGGGCGAAGGCTGGTCGCAGAGCAGGCTTTTTATGGGCCGGTATTCTTCCCGTTTGCCCGCCACGCCGCGTACGACGACGCCACGCAGAAGATCAAGAACCGGGATCACACGCATTTGCTTCGGTGGCCGTTTTCGACTGCCAACTGCCCTCACCCCGGCCCTCTCCCGAAGGGAGAGGGAGAAGATTCACCACCGCGACGCCGCGTGTTCGGCGTAGAGGGGCATGTGACGATAGTAGACTTCCAGCGTCATGATGGCCATCGCCGTCACGTAGAGCCGGCCGCCCTTTTTGGCTTGGCCTCCGTCGAAATACCAGCTTCCCGATTCGTGTCCGTCGGTTGCTTGCATGCGCGTGAGAAAGTCGCGCATGTGATGGTTCCAACTCTCCCACTCCTCGCCGCCGTACTGGTGCATGATCTGCGTGGCGTAGTAGTTGTAGTACATGTTCGCGCTGCTGCCGATCATCGACGGCCCTTCCCGGGCCAGGATGTGCACTCCTTTTTGCAGAGCGGGCCGATCCTTGGGCCAGCCCGTGTACATGCGGCACAGCAACCCGACGGACGTGGTGGTCAGCTCCTTGCCTTCGTGGGTTCGCGGCTGATAGCCGTAGCGGGCGCCGTTCTCGAGCTGCACGCTGTCGAGAAAGCGCTCGGCTCGCTCGATCGTTTCGTAGGGAACTCGCAGGTAGCCCATCTGGCCGCTCTTGAGCGCCATAAGCTGCCAGCCGCTCACCGTGGTGTCGCCAGGCTGTTGCGGTTCGTATCGCCAGCCGCCGCCCCGCTTGTCCTGGGCCGAGACGATGAAGTCGATGGCCTTCTGGGCGAACGGTTCGAGGGCCTTGTCCTGGGTCATGGCGTAGGCTTCACACAAGGCGATCGTGGCGATGCCGTGCGAATACATCGTGCCGCCCCCCTCGCCGCGCAGGTCGCCCCCTTGTGCCGAGATTTTCATCTGCGCGGTCAGATAATACAGGCCCTTCTTCACCGTCTCCTGGTAGTCTCCCTCGAGATGCGTTTCGCCTCGGCCCAAAAAGGCCAGAAGGGCCAGGCCCGTGGCGCCGGTGCTCGAGGGCTCGCTTCCCGAATCGCGGCAACGCCCCTCGCAGGGGCCTTGCGTGAGGTCAAAACGCCAGCCGCCGCTGGGAAGCTGGTGGGCTTGCAGCCAGCGCAAGCCGCGAGAAACCGCGTCTTCGCTGGCCGGCGTGCCGCCCCCGTCAATCGCCAGCCGGGCACGAACGTCGCGGCCTCGCCCCCCCAGCGCGCCGGTGACGTCGGCGTCGCCTCCTCCCGACACCTCGCCCGCGAGCGATCCGTCGGCGAGGGGCATGAACGGACCGGTATCGGAATATTGCGCGACGGGCTCGCTCGCCGCGGGCACCTCCGACTCGGCGTCGGCCTTGATGCTTTGACTCAGGTCCTGGCTCGTTTGCTCGAGCGAGCTCACCGCGGCCTCGCTCACGGGTTGCGACGAGGCCTGCGACTCGAACTCCTGCGTCTCCAGCGTGTCGGAGTCGCGCGTGCCCTCCGACATGCTGGCGTTGAGCGCGACCCGCGGGGCCCCGCCGCGCGTGGCCGTCAGCCACAGGCCGAGCAGAATCACGAGCAGCGCGTGCAGCACGAGGCTGATTAAGCAACTCGAGGTGGGCCGCCAGAAACGGCAGACCTGCTCGGTGGCCCAGAGCGGAGCAGGCTCAGCCCCGTCCTTTTCGTAGTCGGAGCCCAGCGCGCTCGCGGGAGGCGGGGCCAACTGAACCGGCGGGCCGGCCGTGAAACTGGGAGGAGGCCCGGGAACGCACTCTCGCGTGACGCCGCCGCTCGCAAAGCCGTTCTTTGCGGCGGTCGCCGCAGTGGCCGAAGCGATCGGATGGGGCGGCATGACGTCTGTTCCTGAAGGAGCGGCTCGTCCCGAAGGAGATCGCCCCAACCCGTAAGGCGGGAAGGCACGTTTATTATAGACCACCGTGGCAGGGGTAGGCAGCACCACTCGGCCGCGACATCCCAGGCCGATCCTGCGTTTCCGCCGCTGTTTCCCCGCGGAAACTCCCGATCAGCAGCCTCTTACCGTGCATCCCGCGCGCCGTGAGTCAACAAACCGCGATAAACCGTCCATCTAATCCATAAAGTCGTCTTCCGCGCTCTTCTTCGTGTAGATCGGCATGTAGCGGTAGTAGATTTCAAGGGTCATGGCGGCCATCGACGTGCAATAGAGCCGACCGCCCGGCTCGTAGCCCACGTCGGCCTTAAAGGTCCAGCTTCCGGTTTCGTGCTTTTCCATAGATTGCGAGGCGACGAGCGCGTCTCGCATTTTGGTGTTCCAGCTTTGCCACAAGTCGCCGTCGGGACCGTCGAACTGGTGCAGCACCTGCGTGGCGTAGTAGCTGTAATACATGTTGCTCGTGGTCGGTCCCTGGCCGGCGAGGTACTTCACGCCCTTTTCCAGCTCCGGCTTCTCGTGTTCCCAGCCGAGATACATACGGCAGAGCAGGCCGACCGCGGTCGTCGCCAGGCCCTGGCCGGGGCGATCGTAACCGTAGTAGGCCCCTCCCTCCGCGCCGGCCGAGTCGAGAAACTTGATCGCTCCGGTGACGGTCGGTTTGCTCACCTGCAGCGAGCCCAAATAGCCGCTTTTCAGCGCCATGACCTGCCAACCGACCACCGAAGTGTCGCCGGCCTGACGCGGGCCGTACCGCCAGCCGCCTCCCACGGGGTCTTGGGCATACATGATGTAGTTCAGCGCCGCCTGGGCGTGCGGGCCAAGCTGCTTGTCTTGCGTCATCGCGTACGCCTCGCACAGCGCGATGGACGCGATGCCGTGACCGTACATAGCACCTCCGCCCCCCGTCATATCGCCCCCGTTGGGCGAAACGGCCATGTTGCTCACCAGCCAGTAGAGGCCGCCGCGCACCTGTTCCTTGTATTTCCCCTGCTTGTGCGTCTGTCCCGCGCCGAGGAAGGGTAGCAGGGCCATCCCGGTGGCGGCGAAGCGGGCGTCTCTGAGTTTGCCGTTGTCGGTGCAGGTACACCTGCCGACGCCCGTGTGCTCGAAGCTCCAGCTTCCGTCGGCATATTGGTGGTCGGCCAGCCACTTGAGGGCACGGGCCACGGCCGCCTCGCTGGCGTCGGTGGCGCCAACGGCTCGCTTGACCGCGTCGTTGCCTCCGCGCCCCGAAAGGCTTCCCTTGCCCGTCCCGCCCGTGCCCGCCGACAAGTCACGCAACAAATCGCCGGCGGGGGCGGTCGGGATGCCGACGTCGGACATGGCAATTTGCGCCGGAGCGGGTGAGTCGTCGATTTCCGTCGGCGTGATGATGTCGTTGGTGGCCGCCACGTCGACCGTCGTGGCCAGGTCGGTGCTGACTTCGGTGTCGAGTTGCTCGGTGATGTCGGCGACCTCGTCGACCCCTTCCACCTTCTCGCCCACATTGGCAATGAGCGATTTGAGATCATCCTTCTTCTTTTCGGGCATCAGCAGGATCCCGAGAATGATCAGGATCATCATGTGAACGACGGCACTGATCATCCAGGCGGGCACAAGAGTCATCATGCCCAGCGCGCCGACTTTTGCGAGCTCTTCCATCTCTTCGCGTGTGGAGCTGCGCTGCCGAGCCGACCGCGAGGCCTGTTTGGCGTCTTTTCCGGGAGCGACTTCTTTGGCTGCGACCTCTTTGGTTGTTTTGCCGGCCGCCTGTTTGCCCTCGGTCTCGGCCTTACCGGTGGGCTTGCCAGCCGCCTTGTCGCCAGCCGGGTTTACGTTGCTATTCACTCCGTTGGAGGGGGAGGCTTTCTTCGCGGGGGGAATCGAGGGCTTAGCGACCGGCTTCGACGGGGTTGCCCCCACAGCGTCCGACGCGGGGAGGTCGACGCTGCTGCCTGGCGAATCGGTGGCCATGAGGCTGGCTCCGGATTTGGAGGGGATGGGCGAAAAACGCGCAACCTATTTAGCCTACTGGTTTTTACATCACTTGCAACCACGTTTTTCGGGGGGTTTTCGAGGCGGGGGAGAAGTCGGGTCGGCTGGGTCAATCGTTTCTCACCACCCTTGCGCGTCACAGCGATCTTCAGCCCAGATTATTCACCCGGTAGCTGCGCGAAATGACGCCTTGCACAAACCCCAAGTGTCAGCGAGGGTAAGTCGTTCCCTCGCCCTCGCTTATGCTTCGCGCTTGGTGTGCGCTGGCTGGCAGTCGGGGTTGGTTCCCCACCCGAGGCCGTGAGACAAATCAAGCAAACCACGGTCTGGTACAACCGATACTCAAGCGGCTAGAATCATGCGCCTCGCAGCAGACTCGCGAGAAGCCTGGTTCTCGCCGCTTGGGAAGGCCAGAACTTTCACGCAGTTGCGCCGCCCTCTTGAAGCAATGGAGCCCCGACGTGGCAAAAAGTAAGAAAAAGGTCGAAACCGTATTCCTCGTCTGCGAGGAGACGGGCGATTACAACTATACGATTCGCCGGAAGACGGGCGGCGAAAAGCTGAAGCTCAGCAAGTACTCGCCCCGCCTGCGCAAGCACACGGTTCACGTCGAGAAGAAGAAATAGGCCACCGCGGGCGTCAAGGTCTATCGGCAAGGATGAGATGGCCAAGCGTTGGCGTATTCACGCGCATTCCACAGACCGGATCGCCGCACTGGCCCGGACAGCCGGCGTGTCGGCCGTCATCGCCCGCTTGTTGATTTGCCGCGGGTTGGATGATCCGCTGGCCGTCCGCAGTTTTCTCGATCCAAAGCTCTCGCAGCTTCGCGATCCGTCGGAACTTCCAGGCGTCGCGGCCGCCGCCGAGCGGATCGGGCGGGCCATCGCCGCCCGCGAACGGATCACCGTTTACGGCGACTACGATGTGGACGGCATGACGGGCACGAGCCTGCTTGTGCAGTGCTTGCGGCTGCTGGGAGCCGACGTCGGCTACTACGTTCCCCACCGGATCGACGAAGGATACGGCCTCAACGACGATGCGCTCGGCTCGCTGGCGGCACAAGGGACGAAACTTGTCGTCACGGTCGATTGCGGCATCGCGAGCGTCTCGCAGGCCGAAACAGCGCGGCGGCTCGGACTCGAACTGGTCATCACCGACCACCACGAATTCGCTCAGACGCTGCCCGAGGCGGCCGCCATCGTTCATCCTCGTCTGCCCGGCACGGCCTACCCTTTCGCCGGCCTGAGCGGCGCGGGCGTGGCCTTCAAATTGGCCTGGGCGCTGTGCCAGCAGGCAAGCGGCGCCAAGAAGGTCGGCGACGCCATGCGCAACTACCTTCTCTCGGCGGTCGGCCTGGCCGCCCTCGGGACGGTGGCCGACATGGTTCCCCTGGTCGACGAGAACCGCGTGCTCGTGCAGCACGGTCTGGCGAGCCTCAAGCAACGCTCCGGTTTGGGGCTGTCGGCCCTCATGAAACTTGCCGAGCTCGACCGCAAGCCGAACCTCGACGCCGAAGACGTGGCGTTCAGCCTGGCGCCGCGCCTGAACGCCGCCGGCCGGCTGGGACAAGCCCTGCTCGCCGTCGAACTGTTGACCACCGGCTCAGCCGAACGGGCGCAGGCGCTGGCCGAATACCTCAACGAGCTGAACGGCAGCCGGCAGAGCCTGGAACGCAGCATCTACCTGGCGGCGAACAAGCTGGCCCAGGAGCAGCACGATGTCGAAGAGGATGCCGCCTTCGTGCTGGCCCAGCGCGGCTGGCACCCCGGCGTGATCGGCATCGTCGCCGGACGCCTGGTCGACAAGTATCACCGGCCCGTCGTTTTAGTGGCGCTGGACGACCTGGGAGTGAAGCCGGGCATCGGTTCGGCGCGCAGCATTAGCGGCTTCAATCTGCACGAGGCACTGGCGGATTGCTGTCAGCACCTTGTCAGCCACGGCGGGCACGCGGCGGCCGCGGGACTGAAAATCGAGGAGTCACGAGTCGACGATTTTCGCAGCGATTTTTGCGAGCGGGCGGCGGAAGCCCTGACACCCACCCAGGCCTGGCGCGGCGGAACCGAGTTGTCGATCGACGCCGAGGTCTCGTTCGGCGAGCTGACGCTGGCGACCCTGAACCAAATCGAGCGGCTGGCCCCCTTCGGACAACACAACCCGCGTCCGATGCTCTGCGCCAGCGATGTCACTCTGGCGGCGCCCGTCCAGCGCATCGGCGGCGGCCGCCACCTGGCCCTGCGGCTCTGCCAGCACGGCGTCGTGCTGCGTGCCGTGGCATTTGGGGTGGGCGACCGGGCCGAGGAGCTCGACAAGCTTGCTGGCCCTCTGTCGGTGGCCTTTCGTCCGATCGTGAACGATTTCAACGGCTTTCGCCGTGTAGAATTACAGTTGAGCGATTGGTTGCCCGCCGGCGAAGCGTGAGCGTTCCGCCAGGGTCTGCCTGGAATCGCTTCAGCCCCTCAGTCAGCGGCCCACCGACAGACCCGACGGTGGCCAGGCGGAAAGCTTTTTTCTGCGTCGATCTTACCGTTTCTCAGAAGCACTTTTTGCGCGGCCCCAATGGAACTTGACTCGCCACGACACGCCATGATCCGCGACCAGCTCCGGCGGCGGGGCATTCGTGATCGTCGCGTGCTCGAGGCGATGGAGACGGTGCCGCGGGAAGCTTTTGTGCTGCCTGAGCTCGTCGACCAGGCCTACGCCGATCGGGCCCTGCCGATCGAGTGCGGCCAGACCATCAGCCAGCCCTACATCGTGGCCCTGATGACCGAGGCCCTGGACCTGAGGGGGAAAGAGCGGGTGCTCGAAGTCGGCACGGGGAGCGGCTATCAAACGGCCATTCTTTCGCGCTTGGCCGGGCATGTCATTTCGTTGGAGCGCCACGCGGAGTTGGTAGAAGGGGCTCGCGCCGTTCTGGAACGACTGGGTTGCCAGAACGTCGAGTTGGTCTTGGCCGACGGCTCGGCCGGCTGGCCAGCCGGTGCGCCCTACGATTGCATCCTTGTGGCGGCCGCCACGGGCGACTGCCCGCCGGCCCTCATCGACCAGTTGGCCGAAGGCGGGCGGCTGGTGGTTCCGCTGGGGGCCCACGATAACCAAGTGCTGAAACGGCTCACCAAGCGCGCCGGAGAGCACATTTGGAAAGACCTGATCTCCTGCCGTTTCGTCCCTCTGGTAAGCTCCGAAGGCGAAGGCCGGCCGCTTTACTAAGCGCAAGCAGCTAGTTACCTTGTGAAACGTGAGCTTGCTGGAGATCCCTTTGGCGGCCTGCTTCTTGCAGGGAGGGACGCTCCTTAACGAGTGGGAGTGCGCGATGCCGGTTTATCGTCTTGTCGGCGCGATGATATGCGCTTGCGCGGTGGGTCTTTCGTTTGGCCAAGACCTTTTGGCCCAGCAACCGGCCGATCAGCAAGCTGAGGGGGAACATGTCACCCAAGGATCAGCCACGCAGGAAGGGGAGGCCCAACAGGCCGCACCTGCCCCAGCTCTGGATCGGGGCGACAACGCCTGGATGCTCGTCTGCTCCGCCCTCGTGCTGCTGATGACCGCGCCCGGTCTGGCCATGTTCTACGGGGGCTTAGTGCGCAAGAAGAACGTGTTGGGCGTGATGATGCAGTGTTTCTTCCTCATGGCGCTCAACACGATCATCTGGGCCACCTACGGTTATTCACTGGCCTTCGGCGGCGACCCCAAGAGTGCCGATTACAATCGCTGGATCGGCAACGGCGAATACCTGTTCATGAATGGGGTGCAGCCAACCTCACCCACCGAGTATCCGCTGGAGGGAACAATCCCGCGGCTGACCCACATGCTGTTCCAGGGGATGTTTTTCATCATCACCCCGGCCCTGATTTGTGGCGCTTACGCCGAGCGAATGAAGTTCAGCACCATGGTCGTCTTCAGCACCCTCTGGGGAACGCTCGTCTACTGTCCGCTTTGTCATTGGGTGTGGGATGGCGGCATCCTGGCGTACGACAGCCCGCACGCGATTTTTCCGGCGCTCGACTTCGCCGGCGGCACGGTGGTTCACATCAGCTCTGGCGTGTCGGCCCTGGTTTGCGCGCTTTTGACGGGCAAGCGGCTTGCTTACGGCCACGAGCCGATGCCGCCGCACAATCTGGCGTTCACGACGCTCGGGGCGGCACTGCTCTGGTTCGGTTGGTTCGGCTTCAACGCCGGGAGCGCCTTGAACGCCGGCACCGCCGCATCCAGCGCCTTCACGGCCACGCACTTCGCGGCCGCCGCCGGAGCGCTGGCCTGGGGCTTTGCCGAATGGATCACGCGCGGCAAGCCGACCGTGCTCGGCACCTGCTCCGGAGCGGTCGCCGGATTGGTCTGCATCACGCCCGCCTCCGGCTATGTTCAGCCGATGGCGGCGATCATAATGGGAGTGGCGGCGGGTTTGGTCTGCTGTTACGCGTGCTTGTCGTTGAAGATGAAACTCGGTTATGACGATTCGCTCGACGCCTTTGGCGTTCACGGCCTGGGAGGCACGCTGGGAGCGGTTCTGACGGGCGTCTTTGCCACCAAGGCCGTCTTCGGCGACAAGCCGTTGGGGCTGATCGAACAGGGCAACTTGCTGTCGGCGCAGCTCGGCGCGACCGCGGTCACCTGGGTCTATGCCGCGGTGGTGACCGCGGTGCTCTTGAAACTTCTGGACGCGACGATGGGGCTACGCGTGACGCATCAGGCGGAAACGCAGGGACTAGACCTCAGCCAACACGGCGAGGAAGGTTACATCTTTATTTAACTGGAGAGTGAGATGAAAAAAATCGAGGCCATTATTCGGCACTTCAAGCTCGAGGACGTGAAAAACGCCCTGAGCGAACAGGGCATCCAGGGGATGACCATCACCGAGGTGCGCGGCTTCGGCCGACAAAAAGGGCACACCGAGATGTACCGCGGCACCGAGTACGCGGTCGATTTCGTGCCCAAGGTGAAATTGGAGGTGGTCGTCCCCAACTCGGGCCTGCAAAAGGCGCTCGACACCATCATGCGGGCCGCCCAGACGGGCCAGATCGGCGACGGAAAGATCTTCGTCGTCAGTCTCGATGAGACCGTCCGGATTCGCACGGGCGAGACGGGTGAGGAAGCGATCTAGCGCGGCTTCGCCACCACTTGGCGCGATACCTTTGGCGTGATGAGCAGTGCCCCCGGATTGCGGCCTCACTTGCGTGAGGCCAAACGACTTCTGGCCGAGGGGCGAGAGGAGCTCAACAGGCGGCACGCCGAGGGCTCGCCCGGCGCGGAGATTTGCGCCGCGCTGAGCGATCTGTTCGACCGGCTGATTCTCGAGATCTATGAGGTCGCGCTCGTCGACCTGGGGCAAGCGGGGCCCGACGGCCTCTCGTCTCGCCTGGCCCTGGTTCCACACGGCGGTTATGGCCGGCGCGACGTCGCCCCCTATTCCGACGTCGACTTGATGCTGCTTATCGAAGTGGGGGCGCAGGAGCAGGTCGCGCCCCTGGCGCAGCGGCTGCTGCGAGACCTGTTCGACATCGGCCTTAACGTTGGCCAGAGCGTCCGCACGTCGAACGAGGCCTGGCAGCTCGCCAGAAAGGACCCCATCATCTGGACCTCGCTGGTCGAGGCGCGCTTGCTTGCTGGCAGCGTGAGCCTCTTCAGCCGGTTCGCCGTGCAGTTCAAAAAGCGGTCGCAGCGCAACGCCGCGGCGCTCTCGAACCTGGTCGACCGGTCGCGCCGCGAGGAACGGCTGCAGTATGGCGAAACCGTCTACCTGCTGGAGCCCAACCTCAAGCGATCGCGAGGCGGCCTGCGCGACATCCAGTACCTGCGCTGGATGTCGTTCGCCCGGCACGGCACGCCCGAGGTCGAAGCGCTCGCGGGCGCGGGAACGCTCTCTGGCGAAGACGTGGCCTCGCTCGCCCCGGCCAAGGAGTTTCTGCTCCGCTTGCGCAACGAGATGCACTTTCACGCCGGCAAGGCCAACGATCTGCTCGACCGGGTTGAGCAGGTGCGGCTCGCCGAAGCCTACGGGTATCAGGGCGTGGAGGGCCTCTTGCCCGTCGAGCAGTTCATGCGCGAATACTTTCGCCTGACCGAAGGAGTAAGCCAGGTGGTGATGCGGTTCGCGGCGGCCACGCGGCGCGGACCCCGCTGGACCGGTTTGCTCGCCCCGCTCATCAGTCACCAGTTCGAGAACGAATTTCGCGTCGGGCCGACCGAGATCCAGGCCAACGCGCGCGGATTGGCACGGTTGCAAACCGACCTGACCCGCATTCTGCACCTGGCCGTCGTGGCCAACCTCTACAACAAGCCGATCGCCCACGCAACCTGCGAGGTGATCCGCGCCGCGGTTCGGAACTTGCCCGACGAAGTCTCGCCCGAAAGCGCCGAGCGGTTCATCGCCCTGCTCGATCAACCGGCCCGCTTAGGCGACATCCTCCGCAGCCTGCATGAGATGCGCGTGCTGGAGAAAATTATCCCGGCCTTCGAGCACGCCCGGTGCCTGCTGCAGTTCAACGAATACCACAAGTACACGGTCGACGAGCACTGCATCCGGGCCGTCGAGCACGCCAGCGACTTCGTCTACGATCAGGGGCCGTTGGGGCGCGTCTACCGGCACATCAAGCGCAAATGGCTGCTGCACCTGGCCCTTCTGCTTCACGACCTGGGGAAAGGCTACCCGCGCGACCATAGCGACGTGGGGCGCGAGATCGCCGTTGAGGTCGGCCGGCGTTTGCACCTCGCGCCGCCCGACGTAGAGACGCTCGGTTTTCTCGTCCACAAACACCTGTTCATGTCGCACCTGGCGTTTCGCCGCGACACGAACGACAACCAACTCGTGGTTCGCTTTGCCGTCGAGGTCGGCTCGCCCGAGGTGATGCAGATGATGTTTCTGCTCACCGCCGCCGATTTGAGCGCCGTCGGGCCCGGCGTACTCAACCTCTGGAAGATCGACGTCCTGGCCGATCTCCACACCCGTGCGATGCAGCACCTCGCGGGCGACTCGCCGGCCTTAAACCTGCCCGACTATCTGACCGGCCAGCGCCAGAAAGCGCTCACGTTTCTTGCCAGCGGCAGCGTGGGAGAGCGGCCGGCTTCGGACGAAGACGTTGCGTGGTTCGAGAAGCAGCTCGAGGCGCTGCCGGCCTCCTATCTCAGTTCCACCCCGCCACCGCAGGTTGCCCAAGAGCTGAAGCAGCTCCGCGGGCTGAAACCGGGCGACGTGATCGCCCTGGGCAGTTATCAGCCGGACCGGGGGACGGTGGAGTACAAGATCGGCACCTACGAGACGATCACGCCAGGCGTGTTTCACAAGCTGACCGGCGCCCTTACGGGGCGCGGCCTGCAGATTCTGGCGGCCGAGATCCACACGCTGGCCGACGGGCTGGTGTTCGACCGGTTCTACGCCTTCGATCCCGATTTCAACGGCCCACCCCCGCCGGAGCGGATCAACGAGGTGACGGGCGCGCTGCGTGCCTCGCTCTGCACAAACCCCAACCCGCCCACCTTCCGCCGCATCTGGAAGGCGGGCGAACGGCGGCAGGCGGTACTGCCCCAGCTTCCGACTCAGGTGCGCGTCGACAACCACACTTCCGACCGCTTTACGATTCTCGACATCTTCGCCGCCGATCGCACCGGGCTGTTGTACACGATCGCGAGGTCGCTGTTTGAGAAAGGCCTTTCGGTCGGCGTGGCCAAGATCGGCACCTATCTCGACCAGGTGGTCGACGTGTTTTACGTAACCGACCAGGAGGGGCGGAAGCTGCTCGACGAAGAGCGGCTCGACGCGATCCGCCGGCAACTGCTCGAGGAAATCGACGCCTTCGAACGGCAGGACGCGGAGGCGTCGCGGATCAAGGCGCGTTAGCCCGCTACGGACGGCGATGGTACGGTTTGCGGCCGGCCTGTGCCGACACCAACGCGAAGCGTGAGTCGAGGGCCGGAGCATCAACCGCCCTGGCATCTCGGACGCAGGTCTACCCGCTCACGCGTCGCGCTTAGGTGGCCCCCTGAATCATCACCGGGCCACCCTTATACGGCCGTCGCCAGATGACGGTACACCGGATGCGTTCGTCGGACCGCAAGCTGGGAGGCGGTTTTCAAGGCGTTCGTCCAGCAATCGATATCGGTCTCCATGCGGCGAACGAACTCACACTCCAAGAGGTATCGTCTCTCTTTGGGCCAGTTGTCCGCCAGGTTCCGCCCGGTCACCCTCGCCAGCATGAACAGCCTGGCGCCGTCGGTTCCGAGCGTGACAACCAGTTCGTCGAATTCGCAAGGATCGGGGCTGCAGAAGGAAACTCCGCCCGTGTGCAGCTCGTTGCATTCGATCAACACGAAATCTTCCGCTTCGGGAGCGCGGCCTTGGATGTGCGGCGCGACCCACTGCTGGACGGCATACGGAAATCGAAGCGGGGCCGGGGGTATTTCGCCGTTTCCCGGTTGGTTTCTCGCCCGGACCGCCAGTATCCGTTCGCCTGTTCGGATGCGAGCACGCACCTCCACGGGATGGAACGGCTTCGTCATAAAGTCATCGGCTCCCGCCGCGAGCCCTTCGATCAGATCTTGGTGGGAGTCTCGCGAAGTGAGCAGGATGACGAAGACGTAGTCGCCGCGGTCCGCTTCCCTGATCGCCCTACAGAGGGTCAGGCCGTTTACTTGGGGCATCACCCAATCGGTAATCACCATCCGACAGTCGGTCTGCGCAAGAATCTCCAGCGCTTCTCGGCCGTTTTCTGCGGTGAGCACCTCATAGGCGTTCTGTCGCAGCAGGGTGACCAAAAAATCGCGACAGACGACGTCATCATCGACAACGAGAATCTTCATTCTTTGCCCTCTTGAAATGAAAATCCGGACGCAGCCAACGAACCTGGACACGTGCAGCCGTCACGGCTGAAAGAAGCCGAGCCTTAATATCCTCGCGTTCGAACCCGCAGAATCACCTTCAAGGCAACTCTGCAAGGCGCGCCGCCAGGCGTTGGCTCGGCACAAAGAACGCGATGCGCTCTTCAAAGACGCCCCGTTCAGGTCTGCCCGGCCCTGGCAACATTGCCGGGTCGGCTAGATTTGGCAGCCCTCTGCACCCATTCTTGGAGAGACGGTTCCGCCTTCTCCAAGACAACCTTGGCCCGCAGTCTTCTGGAAGTCAAGAAAAAATAACGTTCCGATTGCCACAGGTTGTCCCCGCTCGCAATCGAGAGCTAGTGCTTTGTCAAAAATGCCGGGTGGTGGGGCGACCTTCCTAGGTCGCCTTGTCTGCTTCATGATGCGAGAAAGCGACGCAGGAAGGTCGCCCCACGATGCGCCGCCGCAAAAACTGAACCTTGACAAAGCCTAGACCACAAAGCCTAGACCACTTCGATCCGATTCGTGAGCTGCTTTTCGTCGGACAGCCCCATGGCGGCTTGCTGGGCAAGCTGCTTGGTGTAGAACGAGGCGCACTGCCCGTCCAGAAAAACGCCGTCGCGGCGAACCTCGACTCGCAAGTTTTGCACCGATCCGGCCGTGCGCCGCGCGACGACGCGGGCGATTCTCGCGGCGAGCCGCGCGCTGTGCGCCTCCTCAGCAGGCTCGCCGGCCGGCTTGCGGGGAACTTCGGGGTAGACCGGTGCCGATGGAAGGAGAAACTCCGGCAGGGCCGGCCTATTTCGCTCATGATCCATGTCTGTTTCCTTACTGCCGCCTCACTCGGGTGGGACGCCTTCCAGGCGTGAGTGTGTAGGCGGCTCGCGCCGTGTGCCGACGCAGATTCCTCTCAGATGGGACAAACCAAGTGCGTGCGCCCGGCACGCTCTGAAAACGTGGACTCCTTTCAAAAATCGAATCGCTTCACGTTTCCGTTACCCGCACCGAGTTCACCAGGTCGACGGACCCGGTTGCGGCCATCACGACTTCTTGGGCCAACTGCTTGAGATAGAAGCTGGACACGGCGCCGCTAATGAGCAAGCCATCGTTGTGGGGCTCGACCGTCAACTCTCGCAAAGGGTAGACACCGCTGGAGGCCAGCGCGTGTTGAGCCACTACGGACAGCGGGCCGGGGTACTGTGGGCCAGGGTACAGTTGGGCAGTTGATTCGGGCATGCCCGGATCCCTCCTTGGGCCGAGACTCCACGCCCCAGCACTTTAGGCCAATTAGGACCGGCCTGTCAAGTAGCGGCTGGGGGCGAGGCACGGGGGACGAGGGTGTATTGGGCCTGGAACATCTTCCCAGACGACGTTCGGAATGACCTCCATTTGGAATCGCTTCCGTTCGGCCGCGAGGGCCAGGCGGGTTTCTGCATTTCTCGCAGCGCGTCGAGATTCTTCCGCAAACTCGCCCGCAACCCCCGCGCCACGTTGACCGCTTCGAGGCGCTGCTGCTCGCGAGCGATCTGTTCGGCTAACGGTCTTCCCGTCTCTGGCGATCCCTTCCGAACCGAACGCCCGCAAAGAAGCAGGCGGCGGCCAGCATCCCCACCGGCAGCGCCCTTAAGCTGAACGGAAACCCCCGGTCATGGGAGTAGGATAGCCCAATTCTTATCCCGAGCTAAACGCCCGCCGGGCGCTGCTATGTGGCGGCTCCGCCCGAGCCCTTCCGGCGACAGGAGGAAGGGAAAGGCGTCAGGCGGTCGCAACGGCAATGACAAGCCCCACGACAAACGCGACCACGACCAGAATTACCATCGCCACCACAAAGGGAGTCCTCCAAAACGAAACGTCCGGCAGGGGAGGATCACCGAGGCGCTCGTCGAGCGACTCGACCATCGCCAGAAGGATGTCGTCTGGGCACCAGCGGTCGTCGACAAAGTAGGCCCCAACTCCGTTTGATTGGCGTTCTATTTCAAAGTTTCGCCCTTGGTCGCTAAACCGGATTTTCCATTCCCAAGGACCATGGTTCTCGACGACGACCGCCGCCAGACCATCCATTCGTTTGATGGCTTTGTTCAACTCAGGCAATCCGCACGACTCGGCAAAGATCCGCCGGCCATCGTCCGTAATGTGTGGCAGAAGCCGACGACTGTAGGGATAGCTCATGGGATCTGCCCATTCTAGCGACGGCGGGGCTGGCAACCGCTGAAAAGCCAAAACCTTCGTAGCGCACGAGGGTATCACTACCTGCACCAACCCAGATCAGCAGGACGATGACAGAAAACGGCCGAAAATATATCCTTGAGCTTGCGCCCGGTGTTTTGGTCGTCGATTCCACCCCTCCTCCCCGATTGTGGCTGATCTCGTTGCCCAAGGAAGCGAATCGCAACAGCGTTGGCGGCGCGCCTTGCGTCCCAATCAGTCGTTCGTCGTCGGCCGCGATGCCGGCATCTATTCCACCCCCTGGGACCAGCAGGTTTCCCGGCGCCACGTCACGGCGTGCTGGCGCGAAGGGCGCCTGCGAGTCGAAAAATGCGCCGAAGCCCGCAACCCCGTCTTCCACGGCGGCCAGCCCCAGGACTCTTTCTCGGTCGGACCTGGCGAGCACTTTGTTATCGGCCAGACGACGTTCACCGTGGTCAGCGATACGGTCAAATGGCTTGCCGAGTTGCACCGCCCTGTGGAAGAGCAGACCTTCAGCAGCCAGGCGCTGGAGCGCGTTCGGTTTCAGAACGCCGACCAGCGGATCGAAGTGCTCAGCCGTCTGCCCGACATCATTTCGGGCGCGGTGAACGAGACCGAACTTTTCGTGCGGCTGGTGAGCATGCTGCTGGCCGGCATTCCACGTGCCAGTGCCGTGGCGCTGGTGGCGACGGAAGAGGCCGGCTTCGCCCCGCAAGCCCCAACAAAAGGCACGTTGCGACCACACTCCCTCCCTCCCGCGCCGCCCGTGCGCGTGCTGCACTGGGACCGCCGGCTGGTGGGGGGCGACGATTTCCGGCCGAGCCAGCGGCTGATTCTCGATGCGATCCGCCGCGGCGAATCCGAGCTGCACATCTGGGAGCCGAATCGCGACGCCATGGCAAGCCAGTTCACCGTCAGCGCGAACGTCGACTGGGCGTTCTGCACGCCGGTGCGGGGCGAGGCGTGCCGCGGCTGGGGCGTGTATGTCGCCGGTCAGTTTGCCGCTTCGCTCTTCAGCGATCAGCCGACCGCACCGGAAGATCTGCGCGAAGACATGAAGTTCACCGAGCTGGTTGCGGCCACGCTCAATTCGTTGCGGCAGACGGAGTTTCTGCAGCGGAAGCAGGCGGCACTGCGAAACTTCTTCTCGCCGCAGATCATGGAGGCCCTGTCGCACGAAGATCCTGAAGTGGTGCTCGCGCCCCGCGAAACGGACGTCTCGGTGCTCTTCTGCGACGTGCGCGGTTTCTCTCGCCGCGCGGAGCAGCAGGCGGGCAATCTGCTCGCCCTGCTCGATCGCGTGAGCAAGGCGCTGGGCGTGATGACGCACCACATTCTGGATAAGGACGGCGTGTTCGGCGACTTCCAGGGCGACGCGGCGATGGGTTTTTGGGGCTGGCCGATTGCGCAGGACGACGCCGTCGAGCGGGCTTGCTCGGCCGCCCTGGCCATCCGCCTGGCCTTCGAAACGGCCGCCCGCCAGCCCGACCATCCGTTGGCCGACTTTCACGTGGGGATCGGCCTGGCGACGGGCCGCGCCGTGGCAGGCCGGATCGGAACCGTCGATCAATCGAAGGTCACGGTCTTCGGTCCCGTCGTCAATTTGGCCAGCCGTCTGGAAGGCATGACAAAATTTCTGAACACGCCGATCCTGCTCGACCAGCCGACCGCCCGCGCCGTGCGAGAGCACGTGCCGCACGACGTGGCCCGCGTGCGCCGGATCGCGGTTGTCCGCCCCTATGGTTTCGAAGGGCCGGTCGAGGTAAGCGAGCTGTTGCCGCCGGCCGACGCTTATCCCGATTTGACCGACGAGAACATTCGCGACTACGAAGCGGCGCTCGACGCCTTCCTCTCCGGCGACTGGTCGACCTCGGTTCAGCTCTTGCACCGCTTACCGCCCCAGGACCGCGTGCAGGATTTTCTGACGGTTTACATCGCTCAGTACAACCGCACGCCGCCAGTCGGTTGGGACGGCGTGGTGACCCTGGAGCGGAAGGGATAATTTGCTAGGGTACAAGGCATAGCGGTTCCGACGGACGTAACAATGGGCGGCGGCCGCGTCGTTTAACCGGCGGCCCACGGCGCCTGTGGGGCCGAAACGGTAACGTTTGCGTCAAAGCGACAGCGCGGTCGCCCTTTGAGTGTCAGCGGTCGTGGGAGCCGTTGGCTACCGGTTAAACGCGGTTAGGCGACGGCGCAGCAACGGGAAATGACGGATAACTCTCACATCCCGCGATCCTCTGAAGCTCTTTCGGCCGATTCTGCGCCCACCGACCGGCGTGTGCCGAAGGACGAGCTGAGCGATTCGCCTGACACGGTGCCCTTGCCGGGCGAAAAAGGCGGAGGCGTGCAGAGTGGTGCGCCGGCGGAACACGCCAGCGACCATGCTGCTGAAACGCTGTCGTTCGTTTCACGCCAGGTCCGGCGGTTTTCTGCGGCTTGGAACGCGAGCCCGCCGTTACCCTCGCTGCGCGACTACGTCCCCACGTCCACCTCGGCTTCCGGCAACGTCTGCCGTCTCTTGGTGCTGGAACTGATCAAAGTGGACCTCACCCGCCGCTGGCCTCAAGCCGACTTGCGCCTGCCCGTCGAGCACTACCTGAAAGAATTCCCGGAGTTGTTGTCCGACGGGCACCTCCCCTACGACCTGGTCTTCGAAGAGTTCCGCCTACGCCGCCAGCTTGGCGAAGCCGTTGACGAGGCGGAGTATGAGGGGCGGTTTCCCGACCATGCCGTTCCCTTGCGGCGCCTCCTCTCCGCGGCCGACGACGCACCGTCGACCGCCGTGGCGCTGGTCGGCGACGTCGACGAGGTAGCGGCCGGCAGCCGGATCGACGATTTCGATTTGCTGCTGTGCGTGGGCAACGGGGCGTTTGCGCGCGTCTTCCTTGCCCGGCAGCGTTCCATGCAACGGCTGGTGGCCCTCAAGGTGTCGGCTGACCGAGGTAACGAGCCGCAGACGATGGCCCAGCTCGACCATCCGCACATCGTCCGCGTCTTCGACCAGCGGACGATCAAGGAGCGGAACCTGCGACTGCTTTACATGCAGTACGTAGCGGGCGGAACGCTGCAGACCGTTTTGCAGCACGTCCGGGCGTTTCCGGCCGCGGCGCGGAGCGGGCGCCTGTTGTTCGAAGCGATCGACCGGTGCCTGGCGGATCGAGGTGAATCTCCGACGTTCGATTCTCCGTTGCGTTCACGTTTGAGCGAGCGAAGCTGGCCGGAGGTGGTCTGCTGGCTCGGATCGAGGCTGGCTTCGGCGCTCGACTATGCCCACCGGCGCGGCGTGCTGCACCGCGACATCAAGCCGGCCAACGTGCTCGTTTCGTCCGACGGCAGCCCGAGGCTGGCCGATTTCAACATCAGTTACTGCTCCAAGGTCGAAGGGACGACGCCGGCCGCCTACTTTGGCGGCAGCCTCCCCTACATGTCGCCTGAACAGCTCGAAGCGTTCAACCCACTGCACGAACGTCCGGCAAGCGATATCGACGCGCGGGGCGACGTCTATTCCTTGGGCGTGGTGCTGTGGGAACTGCTCACCGGCGAACGCCCGTTTCACGACCCGCCGGCCGCCGACGGTTGGGTCGATGCGCTCGACGAAATGATCGCTCGCCGCGGGGCGCCGCCGACCCGGGCGCTGCCCGACGACTTGCCCCCGGGGCTCAAAGAAACGCTCCTCTCGTGCCTGGCCCCGAATCGCGACGAACGGTTTGCGTCGGCGGGGCAGTTGGCCCGGCAGCTCGACCTATGTCTGCAAGGACGTGCCCAACGGCTGCTCGTGGCCCGCGCCGGCTGGCGCCCGCTCGCCCAGCGGTTCACTGTCCTGGCCCTGTTGATCGCTGGGCTCGTTCCCAACATCGCCGCCAGCGCCCTGAGCATCGGCTACAACCAGACGACCATCATCTCGCAACTCGGCAAAGACGCCCAGCGAGTCTTCAACCTGCAGCTTGCCGTGATCAATTCGATCGCCTACTCGGCCGCCGTGGCGTGGCTCTTGTGGTTGGCCTGGCCGGTCGTCGTCGGCGTTTATCGCCGCCGCATGAAGCAAACTGAGGCGCCGGGCGACCGGGCCGTGCAGCGCCATCGCTGCCTGCGAATCGGAGAATACGTGGCCTGGGTGACGGCCGCGGCCTGGCTCGTCTCGGGGATCGTGTTTCCCGTCTGGCTGCGCCTTGACCCGCGCACGGCCGACACGATGAAGGCGTCGACCTACGCCTCGTTTTTCACCGACCTGGTGGTGTGCGGGCTGATGGCCGCCACGCTGTCGTTCTTCTGTGTCACGTTCGTCGCCGTGCGGGCACTCTACCCACAGCTTGTCGACGCGCACGGTAGCGACCCCGACGCCACGCGCGGCCTGACCAGCCTGGCCCGGCGCAGTCGATATTATTTTCTGGCGGCCGTCTCGGTGCCGTTTATCGCGCTGGTGGCCGTGGTGCTGCTCTTGACGGCCGACGACCGGGGCGCCGTCTTCGGGCTGGCGGTCATCGGCCTGTGCGCGTTCTTCGTCTCTTACCGTCTATCTCGCGAGATTGAGAACGACGTTGCGTCTCTGATCGTCGTGGTCGATCCGGCGGCGTCCATGAGCGATTCGAGCAGCCTGATAACCGATTCGAGCTGGAGAACAGGATGAGAAACGAGACACGAGCGATGATACGCGCCTCTGGCGTCTGCCTGCTTGCGGTCGTGTCCTGCTTCACCTCGCCGGCAGCACAGGCCACAGACGAACCTCAAGACTGGCGGCAGTTCCGCGGGCCGAAGGGATCGGCCAGCGGCGACGCCCGGCTGCCGGCCGAATGGGACGGCCACGTCCGCTGGCGCAGCGAGTTGCCTGGACCCGGCGGATCGAGCCCGATCGTTGTCGGCCGGCGAATCTTTTTGACGTGCTACAGCGGGTACGGAGTCGACGCCGAATCGCCAGGGGATCGCCACAAACTCGTTCGCCAGGTGCTGTGCTTCAACCGCGACGACGGCAAGCTCCTCTGGCAGCATGACGTGCCGGCCGCAGAGATCGTGGCCCGCTACGTCGATTTCTTGCGGCAACACGGTTATACCACCAGCACGCCGGTGAGCGACGGCGAGCGAGTCTATGTGTCGCTGGAGAACTCCGGCGTACACGCCTTCGACCTGGCGGGCGAACCCCTCTGGCAGCGCGGCGTGGGGAATCATGTGCACAACTGGGGGTCCGCCGGTTCGCTTACGCTCGAGGAGGGGCGTCTGTTTGTCAACGCCGCCGTAGAATGCGATTCACTCCTGGCGCTCGACAAGCTGACCGGCGAGGAGGTGTGGCGATTCAAACGGGTGGTCGGCTCGTGGAGTACCCCCACGCCGGCCGATTTACCCGATGGAGGCCGGCAGGTGCTGCTCAACGAAAAGCCAGGGCTGTTGGGGCTCGACCGCCACACGGGCCGACAACTCTGGTTCTACCCGACCGACCAGTCGGTGGGCGCTTCGACGCCGACGGTCGTGGACGGCATCGTGTATCTATCTGGCGGCAACCCGAAGTTTGTGGCCGCTATCCGGCCGGCCGCCGTGTCATCGGGCGGCGGCGACGACGCGGCTCAACCGGCCGTCATCTGGCGCACCGACGGGGTTGGTTCGGGCATCGCCTCGCCAGTCGTTTACGGAGGCCGCGTCTATGTGGTCGACCGGGGCGTGGCGTCCTGTCTCGACGCGGGTTCGGGTGCCGTTCTCTCCAAGGCTCGTCTTTCCCCCAGCGAAGCGACGTTTTATGCCTCGCCGGTCATTGCCGGGAAAAGGCTCTTTGCCGTTTCGCGGGAGTCGGGCATCTACGTCTTGTCGACCGAGCCAAAGTTCGTCCAGGTCGCCAACAACCGGCTCGACGACAGCGTCTTCAACGCCACGCCGGCCATTCACGACGGCGAGTTGCTCGTGCGCTCGAACCGGTTCTTGTATTGCATCGGGAAGGACAGCGACCCGTAGAGCTTCGCTCTTTCGCATCGTTTAACCGGTAGCCAACGGCGGAGCGCGAGGGTGGAACTGGCCAACCGTCCCGGTTGTGCTTCAGGCTCGAATGCAACGCAACCTCCGCGGGCGCCGTTGGCTCCCGGTAAACAACCGCAGCGTAAAGACGCGAACTCCTGAACAGACACGGCGTCCGGGAAGACGGCGAGGCCGCGTCAGCAGAGCCAAGACCGCGAGACGGTAGTGGGCACGCTTGGGGCGCTGTCGAATAAGAACTGAGCGGTGACCCTTAAGTACCGCCGAGTGCGTCCTCTTGGCCGAGCAGCTCTGGGAGCATGCACGTGCCCGCCCCGAGGGAAGTCGTGCGTGATCGCCTTTTCCGGCGATGAAACCGGCCATCATCGTTACACCCGCCGCCGAACTCGACATCGCAGAAGCCGTCGAATGGTACGGGGCCATCAGCTCGATCATCCCTCTCGCATTCCGTCTCGCCCTGAAGGGTAAAAGGTGTCAGGAACCGTTTTCTCCTACTCAACGACTCGGTCCGCCAACCCATACTCAACGGCGGCGGCTGCATCAAAGCAGCGGCCCGCCGACAAATCAGCAGCTATGGAGTTCACCTCGCGACCAGAGCTAGCTGCGACAACGGCAGCCAACACGTCCCGGTGCGCCAATAACTCTCGATCGCTCTCCGCCTCCGTAGCAGTTCGGCGTTCAGGATAGAAGGGCGGAGTCAGCGATAGGTAACTACCACCTGCCACGACCCTCTCACCTGGCTGCCCAGCCGCCAGGATTACGGCTGCCATCCCGTGGGCGTTGCCTTCGCACCGCGTGCGGACAGGCGGCGCCAAATCCCTCATTGCGTCGACGATCGCCATGCCCGCCGAGACCGAGCCGCCGGGCGAGTCGATCACCAGGGTAATAGGTAGGCACCGATTCTCGTGCTGGAGGAACAGTAACTTGGCGATCACAACGGTAGCTTGCTCGTCGTCGAGCGGACCGTGGAGTTGCACCACGCGCTGCCTTAACAAATGGTCGGCGTCTCCACGGGGGGACGGGGGAGTGCTATCTTTCTGTTTGCCGAATCGCCACATAGCACCATCGCTCCAGCGGCGGCAGGTAAGGTAGCGCCCTTTGCATCCCTTCCGCCTTTTTGTCGCGGACTAGACGTTAGTGGGTCCGGCGCGCTTTCCGTGCTTCTTCTTCGTCATGCCATCGCTTGAGTATGGCCTTGAATACTGCCGCGTTGTCACCGTGGGCTCGGCGCTCCCTGTCTCGCAATTGTTCCTCGGCTTCTTCGAAGCTGACTCCTCGCTCCCTCAACCAATCGATTACCTTCTCGCGCCATCGGGCCAACTCATGATCCGGACTGACCGTCGTGTTTATGATCTCGTAGCACACATCCAGTCCGTTTCTCTCCTTTCGGCGGTAATCGGCCCCGGCTTCGAGGAGGTAGTACACAATGTCGAACTGGTTCAATCCCGCGGCGCAGATAAGAGGCGTCTCTCCAGTGGCATCGCCATGATTGACGTCGGCCCCGGCCTTGACGAGTAGCTCAACGTTCTCCCTTTTTAGGCTGTAGGTTGCCGCAAAAAGCGGAGTCTGCTCCTTGCCGATTGCATCGAATAAAGCGTGGCCTCCCTTCTTCATGGGGAAGCCCGGGGTATTTGGGTCGGCCTTGTGCTCAAGCAACAGTCTTAGCCAGTCGGAATCTTTTTCAGCTCTTGCGGCCAAATGAACAATAGATTCATAGTGCAAGTACCCAACAGCAGGGTTTGCGCCGTGTTCGAGCAGTCGCCTAAACGCCGACTTTTGTTGTCTCGCGATCGCCCACACGAGCGGCGAAACGTCCTCCTTTCCGATAGCGTTGAGGTCGGCACCGGCGGCAACCAGCTTATCAATCTCGGCGAGGTTCCCTCCGCCGATTGCCTCCGCGAGCGCAATCGATTGTGGGTCGGACCAGTAACGACGCGGGTCCCGACCCGGCTGGCCGGGAGGCTCCGCACCGCAGCCGCAAACTCCAAAGGACATGAGCGTCGCTGCGAGGTAAAAGGGGGCTATACTTTGCTTCAGCATCTTCGATGATCCTAGTCGTTAAGGTCCATTTTGGGCGTCATCGCGCCCATCATTACCAACTCCCCTAAACCGCTCCCGTCCACTTCCAGCTTCGCCGACCGCAATCCTGCGTAGGGAGCGAGCGCTGGCGTGAGGGGAAGCGTCTCTGGATCAACGATTCGCATCCGGCCAACGTAGACTTCGATCTCGGTCGCTGCATGACGGCGATGGGTTATCGACGCTCCGGGCACGCCCTTCGGAAGACCTCAGGGCGTGCCACCCGCCGTTGGCTCATGGGGGAATGGCACTGACTTAAGGAAGTTGGCGCCGGTGCCCGTGCCTGAAAAGTAGGCAGAGCTACGCGAACGCTGCGGCCAGCCGAGTTATTTGGGCCCCTTGGCGTTTACCAGACGTATGATGCTGTCGGTGATATCCACGCCACGATGAAAGAGAACTGTGCTTTGGAGTTCCCCCTTAATCATATCCATCGGAAGCGGGCGAGACGTGCGATCAAGACGTAGGACTAGATCAATGCCCTGCGCCTCGGCGTACTCTGAGACCTCCGCTATAGCTTCATCGTAGGCTTCGATATACGCTACGGCCTCTCGCTCAAAAAAGCGGTTCTTCGTGGCGTTGGCGTCGTTCGTAATCGCTTCCTGCTCGGTGAACACTTCTAGCGCCGTGCCTTTTGCCTCTTGAGTATCTGGTGGCAGGGACGCAAGTCGCTCCTTTTTCTTTTCCAACCGAGCTAATCGCTTTCGATGGGCCTGCTCTGCTACTTCAATCTCTTCGCGTAAGGGGTCCAGGCGAGCTTTTAGGGCAGGATATGCTCTCAGAAGCTTGCCAACGTCCACGGTCGCCACGGCTATTGGCTTCCGGTCAATCTTGGGTTCATCGGCGCCGGTTCCCCATGTCGAGACGGTCAATATGCAGACGAAAGCGGTTCCGACGACAGCGATCAGCGAAGATCGGCGCATGTGGTAGTCCTCCTTGCAGTTACCAGTAGGGGGTCACCGAGCCATTAGACCGCGCCAAGAGCGGCGAGGCAAAGACAAAGCCGAACCGCCCTCCAAGCCGCCCCGCGTAAACGAGCACAAAGGTGTCAGGAACCGTTTTTGTGGGCAAGCGTCCCTTTTCTGGGACGGCCGCGGGAGCGGATCGTCGATTCGAGGCCGAGACGACGGATCGTGCGATCGTTCCACGATTCGCTCCCATAGGGGTTGCCGCGTTCCACGCTTCGCCGAATCGCGGCCAACTCGGCCTCGCTCTGTGGTGCATTGACGTGCCCCACCCAACCAGCTTTACGCGGAAGGGGCCAGGGGGCGAGCAGGGGCTTGTCATCGCTCACGCCGTGCCGCCAGCGGTTAAGGCTGCCCCACGCCCAGTCCTCCGCGCGACGCACCAGGTTTGCCCGCAAGGCATTCCGCTCCACGTACCGGGCGACCGCGTAGAAATGCTCGTCCTGCTGGACCGGAAACGACTTGAACCTGCCTTGATAGAAATGCCCGCTGCCGATCGACCGGCGATGCGCGTGCCACCGCTGCGTATGAGTCAGCGTCAACCAGCCCACGAACCGCGACAGCTCGCCTTTCTTTCGCGGCCAGACCAGCAGATGCCAATGGCTTGGCAGCAGGCAATACGCCAGCAGCCGCGTCTGGCTTCGCTCAACCGCCTCCGCCAGAACCTTCTCGAAGGTGTCAAAATCGCCAGGGCCGTCGAAGACGTTCATCCGCGCGTTACCGCGGTTCAGGACGTGGTAGACGAACCCGGCTTCCGTTGCTCGCTGCGGCCTTCCCATGGCGGGACATCGTAGGCGAACGCGAGCACGGCGTCAACGAAAAGGTTCCTGACACCTTTTCTGATCCTATCCTGAATAGGCGGCGTCCATCTTTAGTACACATCGGGCAATTCGTTTCGGCTCCGCCGAGCGAAGTGGCTGGCCTTAATGCCTTCAGGTCGAGTATTTTCCTTAGGTTTCAATAAGGCCAAGTTCGGGAGGTCTTCTGGGTACTTAAAACGAGATAGGAAGATGCTGTTCACACCGTTGTCGTGCGGATGTTGTTGTTTGAGTTTCAGGAGTTCAAGGATCATCTGGCGCTGATCAAGGGCAGGAGGGTCATTCAAATGCAGAACGTCGATCAACTTTTTTGCGTCGTTGGAAAGCCCTTCGATGAGCCCGTTGACATCTACGCGAAAGTGGTCAGCGTATGCCACCCGCGTTGGATCGAGCCTTGTGATTTTGGTTTGCTTGAATGAGTTGCACCGAACACATGCGTAAAACAAGTTCTCGTAATCACACTCCTTTACCGCATCAGTCGATTTGGGGGCGAAGTGTTCGACCGAAAAGGAAGCAGCTCGATTCGGATACCACAACTCCCGTTCCAGGCAGAACACGCAACGGAAGGCAAACTCGTCCCGCAGGAACGGCTTGTAGCTCCCGTAGTCGGTGTATCCTTTCGGGCCGTGCAGTCGCTTGTGGGCCCGTGCGGGGTAGGCAAAGGGGAAGGGAAGATTCATTCCTCAGCCGAGCCTTCTTGTAATCCCAATCTTTTCTTCGCTGCGGCCAACTGATTCGCCAAGTCGTCGGAAATTGGAAAGCGGCGAGCAATTACTTCTCGGCTCTGCGCCTGAAGCTGCTCGTACTCTGCAAGCTCCTCCGTGCTGAGCCCTTCGCGATACTTCTTATCGATCAGTTCAGCACGGCGTTCCGTCAGTCTCCCCCAATCCTCTGACCCAATCACAATCTCGTTGGCCCCCCGCGCGGACGTGACTATCGGCGCGACATCTGAGGTGGCGACTGCTACCGGCTCACCAGTTCCAATGCCAAGAGTTGCGATCATGGCGAGGAACTCCTTCCGGGGGAGCCGAGGCCGCATGGGAATTAGGGCCGGTGCAATCGGAAATTCCTCCCCAGGCTGGTCGTTCGTTGCGAAGTACGCGGCCCAACGAACGGGACAGCGCTGGAATCGAACACCCAAGCGGCGCGCAACTGCAACTATCGCGGGGTAATTTTCTTCATTCTCTTCCTTGCAGTCCGCGAAGTTCACCCACAAGCGCAAGGACATCTTCTTCTCGCGCGCCAGTTGGGCCACTCGTTCGGCAAGCCAGCGGCCATGCCCGGAGCGCCGGTGCTCGGGCCGAACGTACAGTTCCTCGACTTCGAGTCCCCCATCGCGCTCAACGACAAATGCCCACGCGTACCGCTCTGGACTCGTAGGTGAACGCACATCAAAACCGTACAGACGGTGCCCGTCCGGATCTTCTGCAAACCAGCGCGCATGGTGCGAGTCGATTCGTTTCTCTCTGAATATCCGTAGGTCCATCGGGCGGCCGTAGATCACCCAACACTCGATGACGCGAAGATCGAAAAACTCGTAGGGTATAAATCCTCTTCCCTCGTCGCTCCAGTCGCGCCACTTGAGCCAAATCTGAAACTGACGACGATCTGGGAGACAACTCAGTAACAAGCCGGCGTGCGGCCGCTCAAAAACTATGTCCTCGGCCGAGGGGAGCGGAATCACGCCGCCCGGCGGTTCGGCCCAATCAGCAGTGAGGTAAAAGGAGACCTGCGGTTTGCTGTCGGGGGCAAATTGCAAATGCCGCTCGCACTCGGCCGCCGAACGGATGGTTCGGTAATAAAAGGTCCAGCCAGTTTCTTTTAGCAGAGGACGGCGGGTCGGCGGAAACGGCGCCCCATCGGGGAAGGTGTAAACTGCGCACGGGGAGGTAGGGACAGGAGTCCCTTCCCCAGCTTGGAGTCGCCAATACGTCACGGGCCAAGCCCCATTATCCCTGGGGTGGCTCCCTTCCAGTTCCAGTGCGCGAAGATAATGGTAGTCAACTGTTGGCATGTCCGCACTGTTCTCACGAACGCGGGAAGTGACTGGCGGCCGGAGGGGCCTTTTTCGTTCCGCCGTTATTGTACCGAGCCCCGCCCCGAAACAAGCCGAGCTAAGTCGGCTTGGTGTGGGAGGCCTTTTTCCCCTCGAACATCCTGGGCTTGTTTTCGGAGCGGCGGATTTGAATTGTCGAGGATATAAAAGACCTAAAAGGGTGTCAGGCACGTGTCAGGCGCGTTTTGCCAGGCCCGAGCATTCTTAATCCTCCGCTCTGGTCACCCGGCGCGCTGCGAACCGGATCGGCGTGAATGGAAGCATCGGCAGATCAACGATTCCCATCCGGCCAACGTAGGCCTCGAGTTCGGTCCGTGCAAGATGGCGCGGGGTTATCGACGCTCCAGGCACGCCCTTCGGAAGACCTCAGGGCGTGCCACCCGAGAGCAAAATATGGCTTGCCTGGAAAATCTCTTCAGGTATGGAAAGGAGCAGTCGGACAAGGTGACGAGATAGGAGGCCGAGAATGGGATCGAATGGAACGCTTGCGGGCGACGAGGAACTGATTCTGGCGTTGGCGGCCGGCGCGACGGTGCGGGAGGCCGCGGAGCGGGCCGGCGTGGGGGAACGAACCGTCTACCGCCGGCTGGCGGACGCCGACTTTCGGCGGGCCGTCAGCGAGGCCCGTGACCGGATGTTCGACGCGGCGCGGGGCCGGCTGGCGGGGCTCGCCGGCAGGGCGGCGGAGACGTTGGAGCGGCTGATGGAAAGCGAGAGGCCGTCCGAGACCCTGGGGGCCGCAAAAGCCGTGCTGGAACTGGGGCCCCGGTTGCGTAAGTGGGCCGAAGTGGATGAGGGGATAAACCATTTGGAAGATGACGAAGAAGAAACCGACGAGAGGCAAGCATTCGCGGGCGACGACGAACTGGTTCGGGCGTTGGCGGCCGGCGCCAGCTTGCGGGAGGCCGCCGAGCAAGCCGGCGTCGAGGAACGAACCGCCCGCGCCCGGCTGGCGGACGCCGACTTCCGGCGGGCCGTGAGCCGGGCCCGCGGTCGGCTGTTCGATTCGGCCTTGGGCCGGCTGGCCGATCTGGCGTGCAAGGCCACCGGCGTCTTGGAGCGGCTGATGGCAAGCGACCAACCGTCCGTGGCCCGCAGGGCCGCGAAAGCCGTCCTGGAACTGGGGCCGCGGTTGCGGGAGTCGACCGAACTGGACGAGCGTCTGACTCGCTTGGAAGAGAAGGCCGACGAAGAGCCCCGCTGGAACCAAACGCCCGTCATCATCGACAACGGGTGGTACGGCGAGGAATCGACCTGAAGCCGCCGAAGCTCGACAGGCGGCACGCCCGGATTATTCAGCCGCCCCCATCCAGCGAGAAGCATAAGCGAGGAGCACGGCGCAACTTCCCTCGCTCACGCTTCGCGCTTCGTGTCGGCGCACTCTGCGCGCAAGCCTACG
>DASZPH010000116.1:0-107053 GCA_035550375.1 Pirellulales bacterium
TCACTCGAAAACCTCCGTGCAGGTGTGGCGTGTTTGTTGGCGTTCAACACAAATACGCCCCAAAACGCCGGAGGTTTTCGATTTTTTTCGCCGCGGCCGCGGCCGCCCGGCTTCTGGCTATGCTTGTTTAAGGTCTAGCAGAGCGCAGAATCCTCATCCGCGTTGCGCATCGGCAGGTCGGTCGACTCATATTACCCGACGTTCCGCGCGGAGAAGAATCGCTGCCACCAATCCGTCTCGATCAGGACGTGCCCGTCTACGGAACGATCACCGACAGCCGCGGCAAGCCGATTGCCGGCGCCACGATAAGTGCCAACGCCGACGGAGATCGAACGACCTCCGACACGGCCGGAAGATTCGTACTTTCCGGCTTCGGTTCCAATCCGCGCTTCCAGTTGCAGGTGAAGACGGGCGGTTACGCCTTCATCAACTGGGGCGTCAGGGGAAGCGACGACGGATTGCGTTGGCGCGAGGTCGGCGGTGATCCGCAAGAGCACGGACCGATGAAGGAATTGGCCGTGGTCATGCAGCAGGAGGCCTGGATCGAAGGAGAAGCGGTCGACGAAGCGACCGGTCTGCCGGTGCGGCTCGACCGGGTCGTGCTCTGTTTTTTTGAGCGGAAGCCGGACGGCGAAGTCGTCTTGAACGGCTGCCGGACCGCTGGTTTTGAGCAGCCGCGGGACGGACGCTTTCGCGTGCCGTATTCGACGGCCGATGAACTCCACCTGACCTTATCGGCGAAAGGCTATCACGATGCGGAGGCATTCACCCCCAAGGTCGAGACGCTTACGCTGATCGAAAACCTCCACGTCAAAATGCGAAAGAAGGACGAGAACTCCGAGCCGACCATCCACCGGCAAACCATTTCCGGAACCGTGACCGACCACGGCGTTCCCGTCGAGACGGGTTGGATCGGCCTTTGGGACCTGCGGCAAAACCCTGACGTAGTCAACGCCTACGTCATGCGTGGCCGGACGGTTGCGGGAGACCCCGCTGTGTACGCCAGCGCGCCGATTCGCGGTGGCAAATACTCCCTAACCGTTCCCTTCCAAGGCGACGCCTTGTACCTGGTTGCAGAGTCTCCCGCCCGTGTGCTGACGCAGGTCGGACCGATTGCCGTCGCGTTGGGGGAACAGAAGCCGCTAGACATTGAGTCCGTCGACGGAGGGCAAATCAGCGGCAGGGTCGACGGCTGCCCTGCGGGGTGGGAGGACGATCTTTGGGTGGTAGCGTTTACCGACACGGCGATTCGCGCCGAAACGCGAGTCAATCGCGACGGGACGTTCTCGCTGAAGAACTTGCCGCCGGGGCGCTACGGGCTAAAAGTCGGGCACGACGCCTATCGCGACTCGGAGGTGCCCCATCGTCCGAACATCTCGCCAGACCACTGGCGGACGAACGCCGATCCCTGGAAGCGGGCGAAAACCGTCGAAGTAACCGCGGGCGAGCACTCCCGTGACATCGTGCTAGAACTGCCTGCGGACTGACGCGGAGGCGCGTGATGCTCTACCACACGTCCGCAGCGGCAACGGCCTGGGCGGCGGCCAACTCGGTTGTTTTGGGCGCGCATTCCAGGCCGACGTAGCCGCGGTAACCCAGCTCGTGGGCTTGCCGCAGCACACGGTTGTAATGGACTTCGCCCGTCCCCGGCTCGTTCCGTCCCGGATGGTCGGCAAGCTGCAAGTAGCCGACCTGGTCAAAACCGTCTTTGAGGCGCCCGCACAAGTCGCCCTCGCTGATCTGCATGTGGTACAGATCCCAGTTGATCTTCACGTGCGAAGAGCCGACTTCGCGACAGATGCGCACCGCCGGCGGGCTGCCGTAGAGACAGTGCCCCTTGTGGTCGACGCGAATGTTCATCGGCTCGAGGATCAGCATCACGTCGTGCTCTTCGGCGATCGGCGCGACGCGCTTCAGGGCCTTGATGATGTTTTCGTGCATCTGCTCCTGCGTCATACCCGGCTGATTGTTGCCGCCAACGACCGTCATCTTCTGGCACTTGAGTTTCCTGGCAACCTGGCAGCTCTCCTCGATTTCCTTCACCACCGCGTCGTGGTTCTTGGGGTCGTTCATCCCCGGCTCGAAAGGCCAGGCCGTGAACTGCGCGATCTCCAGTCCCCGCTCTTGCGTGAGGCGGGCGATGGCGTCGAGATCACGCTTCCTCCACGGCCAGAACTCGATGGCCGGAAAACCGAACTCAGCGGCCGCGCGAATGCGATCGAGAAAGTCGAGCTTGGTCCACCACATCTCGATGTTGACGGCGAATTTGGTGTGCGGCGTTTTTCCCAGCCGGCTCGTGTCCTCTCCGGCGGCAGACGTGGCGGCCAGGGCGGCTAGTGGTGCGGCAGATGTGGTTTTTAAAAGCGTGCGTCGGTTGATCATGAGATGGTGCGTCAGATGTGGCTTGGCAAGCGGACCGTCGCCTCCGCAACTTTGCGGGCGACTGTATCTAGCGTATGTTGTAGCAGACGTAATGAGAAGTCTTGGTCGTCGCCAGATCGCGGCCGGAAGGCTCACGAGTTCCGCTACGAATCTTGCGGCTCCGCTTGTATGACGCACCCACCTCGACCTCTGAAACTGGGCCTCCTCGGCGCAGGCGCCGCGATGCGCAAACTGCATCTTCCGGCCTTGGCCAAATTGCGCGGCGAGATCGAGCTCACTGCCGTCTGGAGCCGCTCGGCCGAACGGGCCGTCGATCTTGCGGCCGAAGCGGGTATCGACCGCTCGTTTGCCGATTACCGAGATTTGCTCGCCGACCCGACGATCGACGCCGTGCTCATCGCCGTTCCCATCGAGCTCAACGCCGCGTTGGCCATCGAGGCCATCGAAGCAGGCAAACACGTGATAGCTGAGAAGCCGATTGCCGCAACCACGGCCGAGGCGCGGCAGGTGCTCAATGCTTGCCGGTCAACGCAGTGCGTGGTGCTCATTGCCGAGAACTTTCGTTACCGCGACGACATCCTGGAAGCCAAGCGGCTTGTCGAGTCGGGCGCGATCGGCCGAGTGCAGTGCTTCCAAATGACGGCCGTGTTCGATCTGCTCCGGGACATCCGCCGCGTTTACATGGAACAGCCGTGGCGCCAGCAGCCTAAGCATGCCGGTGGGCTCGCCGTCGACGCAGGAATCCACGCCGTATCTGGGCTGCGCGAGATCCTCGGCGACGTCGACCACGTTTATGCCCGGTTGCTGAACAACAGTCCGGCCACTTCAGGGCCCGACGGGCTCCTCATGCAGTTGGGGCTTGTCAGCGGCGCGCCTGGGCATTACTTCTCCTGCTACTCGGCGAAGACCGACCGCGAAACGGTTTTCGACCTCTCCGTCTACGGCGACGAAGGCTCGCTGTGGCTCACCGAGGGGAAGGTGGAATGGTTGTCGACACGCACCGGCGAGCGGAACACATGGCAAGCCGCGGCGCCCGACCGCGGATACGTTGGCCAATGGAGGAATTTTGTGGCCGCGGTGCGGGGGAGCGAGCCCGTTTATTCCACGTCCGCCAAAGCCTACAACGACCTGCTGGTGCTCGAGTGCGCGTTGTCGTCGGCTGCTAGCGGACAACGGGTGAGCGTCGGCGAAGGTGTCGCCGAGTAGCCGCGGCACTCAGTGCCGGGGGCGGTCGCAGGGCGCCCGCGTCCTCCCGCTACCGAGCGTCGGAGCTGTTTTGGAGCATCGGGGCTACTTTGGAACATCGGAGCTACTTTCACGAGCCAAACCGCCGGATGTGGGCCGGATGCAAAGGACGATCGCGACCGAGAGCAGGGCGACCGCGGCGAACACGCCGAAGATCCCGTTTAGCGGAATCTGGCGGTCGCGGAGCGCCCCGAAGATCCAATCGGCAAAGCCCCCGCAACTGATGCTCACGAGGTTCATCACGCCATATCCGGTCGCACGGAGGCGGGGCCTCACGATCTGACAGAGGATCGGCATGTGGTTGCAATCGAAAAAGCCCCAGCCGAGCCCGAACAGGATCAAGAAGGCGACCGCCGCCGTGAGCGACCCGGCGTTCCCCACGCCGAACAGGGCGGGCAGAAACAGGCTCGTGCCGATCGCACTCATGAAGATTCGGCCACGCGGTGAGCGCACCATCCAGGCGTCGGACAGCCAGCCGCCCAGCCCGACTCCCAGCAACGAGGCAAACTGCACGTAGACCACGGCCGACACGCCGGCCTTCCCCTGCCCGATCTGGAACTGCTCTTTGAGGATATCGGGCATCCAGTCCTTGACCACCCAGCCGGCCATGGCCGGCAGCGTAAAGTAGAGCACGAGCAAAACAAAATTGCGGTTACCCACAAGTTCGCCCGCAGCCGTCAGCGGCGACTGGAACGGGTCGGCCGCTCCGTCGCGTTTTGGGTCGGCCAGCAGGCCAAACAGCGGCAGGGCGTAAAGCACGCCCACGCAGCCGCAAGCGGCGAACGCCCACCGCCAGCCGAGGTTTGGGCTGTCGGCGACGTATCCTGAAAACCCGCCGATGATGATTCCCGCGTAAATGCCCATCTGGTGCAGCCCCACGGCTCGCGAGCGCGTCGGGCCGGAGTGAAATTCGCTGATGAGCGCCAGAGCCGCCGGGATATAAAACGCCTCGCTGACGCCCATCAAGCCCCGCGCGAGGACGAGCTGCCCGAACGTGGCCACGTGCCCCGTTGCCCAGGTTACCGACGACCAGATAAAAAGGCTGGCGACGATGACGTACCGCCTGCTCACACGATCGGCGACGTAGCCGCCTACGGGGCTGAGAAAGGCGTAAACCCATTTGAACGACCCGAGCACGATCCCCCAGTTCGCCTTCGTGGCGATGTCGGGGATGTCGGCCATCATCGACGATTTCATGGCCGCCAGCATCTGGCGGTCGAGGTAGTTGACCAGGGCGACGGGCACGAGCAGCGCCACCACGAACCAGGCGATGCGGCCGGGAGCGGGCGGGCGGGGGGAAGATGGCTGGGTCACCGTCATCCGTCGGGCGATTATTCTTTGGGTTCGATGGGGCGACGTTTTTTCTGGAGGGTCACACCCCCGTAGTTTTTCTTGAGGCTGCCCGGCTTGCTGAGGTTTTCCTGAGTAAACCTCACCTCAAATTCTCCGCCCACTTCTTCGCTGCACTTGATGCAGAGTCGTGCCTCGGGCAGCGCTTCGACGCGTTCCGCCGGGATTTCGGTTTTGCACCGGGCGCACCAACGTCGTTTGACCGTCATGATCGGCCTCCTTCAAGGACGTACGTTTCCCCACCGCGCAACAAAAAAGCCCGCCAAGGCACGGGCTTGATTCGTTAGACTATTGTTCTGCCGATCAGAGTATATCGTAGTCGATTCTGTTTTCAACTGTCCCCGTGGATTCTTGATTCCCAGCTCACCTGTCGCAAGCGATGGAGGAAACCGATGGCTAACCGACGAGACCTTCTTGCGGGCGCCGCCGCCTTCGGCGCATTTATGATCGTGCCGCGGCACGTGTTGGGCGGAGCCGGCTTTAGGGCACCGAGCGACAAGCTGAATATCGCGGGAATCGGGGTCGGCGGCATGGGGGCCGCCGATCTGCGGGATATGGAGGGGGAGCAGATCGTCGCCTTGTGCGACGTCGACTCGAAGCAGGCTGCGGGAACGTTCCAGCGCTATCCGCAAGCGCGGCGCTACAAAGACTTCCGCGAGATGCTCGACGCAGAGAAGGATATCGACGCCGTCGTCGTCGCGACGCCCGACCACGTCCACGCGGTGGCGGCCATGGCCGCGATCAAGGCGGGCAAACACGTCTATTGCGAAAAGCCGATGGCCCATACCCTCTATGAAACGCGCAAGCTGACCGAGGCGGCGCGCGCCGCCGGCGTGGCCACGCAGATGGGCAACCAGGGGCACGCATCGGAAAGCATCCGCCGGCTTTGCGAGTGGATCTGGGACGGCGCCATCGGCGACGTTCATGAAGTCCACGCCTGGACGCCGCACCCGGTCTGGCCGCAGGGGATTGACCGTCCTTCGGAAACTCCCGCGGTGCCGGAGACGCTCGATTGGAATCTTTGGCTGGGTCCTGCGCCGTACCGGCCCTATCATCCGGCCTACGTGCCCGCCACCTGGCGAGGCTGGTGGGATTTTGGAACGGGCGGCCTCGGCGATATGGGTTGCCACATTCTCGATCATGTCGTCTGGTCGCTTAAGCTCGGCCCGCCGACGAGCGTCGAGGCCAGTCACTCGACCTTCGTTCCCGCGGGTCTGAACTGGGACAAACCGAAGAACACGGAGACGTATCCGCGAGCCTCGCTGGTCACCTACCGTTTTGCCGCGCGGGAGGGCTTTCCGCCCCTGACACTTTTCTGGTACGACGGCGGCCTCTTGCCGGCGCGTCCCGAAGAACTACCCGACGGAGAACCGATGGGCGACACCTACGGGGGCGCGCTGTACGTAGGAACCAAGGGGAAAATCGTTTGCGGCTCTCACGGCGCAAACGGCGCCCGGATCATTCCGCCAGAGAAGATGCGGGCCTACAAGCAGCCGCCCGCCACGCTGCCCCGCTCGGTCGGCCACCGGCAGGAGTGGCTGCAAGCCTGCCGCGGCGGCGACAAGCCGGGGTCCAATTTTGACTATGCCGGACCGCTAACCGAGACGGTCCTGCTGGGAAACGTCGCTTTGCGGACGGGCAAGAAGCTCTATTGGGAAGCGGCGAAGCTGGAATTCAAGAACTCGAGCGAGGCGAATCAGTATTTGCACCGCGAATACCGGGAAGGGTGGTCCCTTTAATGTCCGGTCAACCGGGGATCGGCGAGGAACCACCTTCATGACCACCTGGGCCCTTTCCTGCGTCGTGGCCGCGGCGATGCTGATCGCCCTGTCGATCGCCTGGCGGTTGAAGGACCGCGAGCCGTAGGATGGACCTGAAATCGACCGAGAGCTATTCGCCCAGAGCGAACGCCTTGATGCGGTCGAGGTAGTTCGGGCGGCGCGTGGGACGGCTGCCGTGTGAAGGGGCGACTTTCGTCCGCGGCTCGCTGGCCGCGGGCAATTGGACGGCGGGACGCGACGGCCGTGACTTGACCAGGCAGGGATCGATCTCCTGGACGGCAAACCCCCTCGCCGCCAGGAATTCGGGCCAGTCGCGGCTCGACTGGGTTCGCAGCCAGCCGTCCAGGACCTGCCGGCGAGCCATCTGCCAGTCCGATTCTTCGGAGAGTTGGTCGTCGGGCAGCGGCGGGATCGATCCCAGCGAGGCGAACGGGCGCGACCGAATAACCGCGATGTCGCCCACGTGAACCGCTTGCCACAACTCCGCCACGCCGCCCAGCCCCGTGCGGCAGTCTTCGCTGCGATAAAGGACCAGCTCGCCCGAGCTGCCCTGCAGGCCCGCCCGGAGCACGGTCGCCCGGTCCGCCCGTTCGGGCATCACGAGGCGGCTGACCTGGGGATAGAGGATCGCCAGTTCGGCGATAACCTCCGCCGTGGCGTCGGTCGAGCCGTTGTCGATCACCACCACCTCAAACCGGTGGGTCAACTCCGACAGCACGTCGAGCAATTCTGAAACCAGCGGGGCAAGGGTCGATTGGCCGTTGCACACCGGCACCAAGGCGCTGAGCGAGATCTTCAAAGCCACCTCCAGAAGGAACCTTTCTGCGTACCACTTCGGCCGCCTTCGCCGGCAAACTCAAGTCATTTGCCGCAGGTGCGTTAGCCTCGGCCTGTGACGGACGAACGGCTCATGCCGATGCCAACCACGACAACGATGGCGCGGACGCCCGGCGGCCCGGTGGCAAGCGGTTCCTTGGCCGGTTATGCTGGCCGGACGGATGGAAGGGAGCTGCGAAGCCTTGAGTGAAAACGCTACTGTGGTCTGCCCCGATTTTTCCAAAGGCGACGGCCTGCTGCCCGTCATCGCTCAAGACGCCGGCACGGGCGAGGTGTTGATGCTGGCCTACATGAACGCCGAGAGTTTTGCCCGGACCGTGGCGACGGGCGAGGCCGTTTATTTCAGTCGCAGCCGCAACCGCCTGTGGCGTAAGGGGGAAGAGAGCGGACACACCCAGCAAGTGCGCGCCGTTCTGGTCGATTGCGACGGCGACACGATCCTGCTCAAGGTGACACAACAGGGAGGCGCCGCGTGTCACGAAGGCTACCGAAGCTGCTTTTTCCGCCAAGTGACCGATGCCGGGCTAAAAGTCGTCGGTGAGCGGGTTTTCGACCCGGCCGAAGTCTACAAGAAGTGAGATCCCATGCACAGATTTCTTCTCCTGGTGTGCCTGGCTGTGATGGCGGCGCATCTTCAGTTGGGCAGTTGCTCCGCCGACGAACAGGCCAACGGTCTTCCCTTGATCTTCAAAGACGACTTTGAGCACGGTGCCGACCGGTGGAAGCCGACGGATGACGCCGCCTGGAAGATCGTCGAAGGGCGTGGGGGCCACGTCTACAGCCTGTTTCAGCAGAGCAAGTATGAGCCGCCCCACCGAAGCCCGATCAATTTCAGCCTGATCCGCGATCTATCGGCCGGCGACTTTGTGCTGATGGCCAAGGCCCGCAGCACCTGCCGCGATTATGGCCACCGCGATTTGTGTCTTATCTTCGGCTATCAAGACCCGGCGCATTACTACTACGTGCACCTGGGCAAACAAACCGACGACCACGCGAACCAGATTTTTATCGTCAACGGCGCGCCGCGCGCCAAGATTTCGACCAAGACGACGTCGGGAACATCCTGGGACGATCAGTGGCATCAGGTAAAAATCGTCCGCGAGACGAAGTCGGGAGACATCCGGGTGTTTTTTGACGATCTGGATACGCCGGTGATGACGGCCAGCGATACCACATTCCGCAGCGGGCAAGTCGGACTTGGTTCGTTCGACGACTCGGGCGACTGGGACGACGTGCAACTTTTTGCCAGACAATAGGAGTCTTCTGTGAGTGCTGAAAAGCGAATCAAAGAGCTTGGTCTTGAACTTCCCCCCGCACCCAAACCGGCCGGCGTTTATCAGCCGGTCGTTCAGGTCGGAAACCTCTGTTATGTCTCCGGCCATGGACCCCTCAAGTCCGACGGCACGCTGATCACGGGCCGAGTCGGAACGGATCTCGATCAGCAGGGCGGCTACCAGGCGGCCCGTCAGACGGGGCTGGCGATTCTGGCGTCGTTGCGGGCAAAGCTGGGCAGCCTCGACCGCATCCGTCGTGTGGTGAAGACGCTGGGAATGGTGAACGCCTCCCCCGACTTTCAGCAGCACCCGGCGGTGATCAACGGCTTCAGCGAGTTGTTCGCCGATGTTTTTGGCCGAGAGAACGGGGTCGGGGCGCGCAGCGCGGTCGGCATGGGATCGCTGCCGGGGAACATCGCCGTAGAGATCGAGGTCATCCTGGAGATTTCCGAAGACTGAATGACCTTGCCGCGGTTGGGCCTTTGTGCTAGCAAACGCCCCCGTGAAGTACCCTTCTCCTGCGGCACTGGTCGGTTTGCTGGCAACCCTGGTCCTGGCTACGGCCCGGCGGGTGCGCGAACGCGCCCGCCGCCTGCTGACACGCTGGCGGGTCGTGAGATCGTTCGCCTTCGGCTCTGCGGGCCGGCGGTATCCGCCACCGAGCGCCTGGCTCGCGGCGGCGGCCGGCGCCACGCTGGCTGTGGCGCTGATCGCTTGGCCGGCTGTCTCGCCGCGGATTGGGCAGCCGGGCAAGACTCGACCCCAACTTGCGTCCGCGGGAAAAGTTGAAGCAGTCGATGTCGCTGCGGTCCGGCCAAATGGCGAAAGGCCCTCGACGCCGACGGATGCGGTCGAGCTGCCAGATGTCGAGCCCGAAAACCTCGCCGCGCCGGCCAGCCCGATCGTGCAAACGGGCTGGCGGGAGCCCGAGGCCGCGCCAGTCTCCGCGGCCGATCTGACGGAATCGCAACTGGCGGACGTCCCCGAAGGCGAAGCCGTACCCGGCGAAGTCCAACGGCGGCTCATCGAGGTGCCGGCCGAGGGACTGGAAGTGACGGAAGCAGACGCGACGTTCGAGAACGTCGACTTCGTGGCGGCCCGGCCAGCGTCGCCAAACGGGGCCATGCTCGTGCTACGAGGCTCCAACGCCGTCTTTCGCGGCTGCTCGTTTCAGACGAACGACGAGGTGGCGGCCGGCGATCTGCCGGCGGCGATTCGCCTGGATGACGGCGTCGACTCGGTCGCGGGCGACGCCGGCCTGTCGGCTGGCGCGGTGGAAATCCGGGACTCGGTGTTTCGCCGTGTCAAGGCCGCGGTGAGTTGCCGGGTTGCCGGTGAGACGGCCGTGCGGCTGGACAACGTGTTGCACTTGGGGCCCGGACCGGGAGTTGAATTCGATCGCTTTCCCAAAGCCGACGAGGTGCTTTTGGTGGGCCTGTCGCGGATGACGGTGCGCGGCGCGAGATCGGTGGTCGAGATCGGTTGCGATCGGCTTCCGGCCCTCCCCGGTCGCTTGGAGATCGACGCCGCCGACTGTGCGTTCATCCTGCCCGCTGCAGGAGCCGTCGTGGAATATCGTGGCGCGACGCGTCCCGGTCCACTGCTGAAGGGGTTACGGTGGAGCGGCCGGGGATCGGTCCTGTCGCCCCGATCGCGCCTGGCACTATGGCGCACGCCGGAGGGGCGTATGCTGGCGGCGCCGGACCAGGCTGTGCCCATCGAAGGCGTTGTTCGCGCGGAGGTCGACTTCGCCGGCAGATCGGACGAAGGCCCGGCGGCCTCACGCATCGTTCGCTGGCAAGCGCCGCTGGGCACACCTCATCCACCTGGCGTCGAGGACGGCGCACTGCATTTGCCCAACGCGAAGACGGCCGGCGATCAAACGACGCCAAGGCAAGCGATGGGCGAGTTCACGACGGGCAACCGATGAGGGGTCAGGCCGCTTCCACCGTCGATGCGCGGCGACCGTCGAGGGCACCCGGCGTCACGAGCGTGATCTCGACGGAGTTCTCGTCAGGCGACAAGCCGGCGCGCGTCCGTAGCTGACGAGGACTCCACTCCGCGCGGATCGACGCGGCGCGCTGGGCGATCTCTTCCGGGGTAGGCCAATGGGCGTCGGCGTTCGGTCGTGCTCTCATTTGGTGGAAACTCCGAGCTTTCAGGATGGGCTCCGCCGCGCAAACTGTTTGCGCCGGTTGGGGGCCTTCGGCGTCCGGTCCGAAGCAACTGCCATGCCGCCGGCTGCCGGCATGGCGCAAACGGCGACTTCCGGCTGGGCCGCTCTTGTGCCAACTCTTGGCCGCTTCGCCAATCCGGATCAATCCCGGGCCCATACCGACCCGCGCAGCGCAAGCGAGGAGTAGGATGCAACTTACCTCGCCCGCGATTCGCGTTTGGCATCGGCGCCGTCTGCTCGCAGCCATCTAGCCAGCAGGCACTGTCGCTTGGTTCCTAGGTGACCAATCTGACGGTCAACCGCCCACGGTCGGGCTTTTTCCGCCCCATGCCACGACGTGGCCACGGTGATATAATGCCGATCCGATCAAAGAAACTCCTGCCACACCTTAGCCGAGCATAAACCTGACATGGCCGACTATGCACATCCTGAAGTTCTGGTGAGCACCGAGTGGGTCGCCGAACATCGCGCCGATCTGAACACCCGCATCGTCGAGTCAGACGAGGACGTCCTGTTGTATCACCAGGGGCACATTCCCGGCGCGGTCAAGATCGACTGGCAAACCGATCTGCAAGATTCGCTGGTGCGAGATTACATCGGCCGAGAAAAGTTCGAGCGTCTCTGCGAGTCGAAAGGGATCTCCAACGATACGACGGTCGTCTTCTACGGCGACAAGAATAACTGGTGGGCCTGCTACGCCTTCTGGACCTTCAAGCTCTACGGCCACGAGAAGTGCTTGATGATGAACGGCGGCCGCAAGCGGTGGGAGCTTGACGGCCGCGAGCTCACGCGCGAAGCGGAACCCGTCTATCCCCGCGGCACCTACACGGCGAAGGAGCAGGACAAGTCGATCCGCGCCTTTCGCGACGAGGTGCTCAAACACCAGCGGGCCGGCAAGCAGCTCATCGACGTGCGGTCGCCTGGCGAGTATACGGGCGAGTTGTTCCACATGGAGGGTTATCCGCAAGAAGGCGCGCTACGGGCAGGGCACATTCCCGGCGCCGCAAACGTTCCCTGGGCCATGGCCGCCGACGAAGACGGCACGTTCAAATCTCGCAAAGAGCTGGAAAAGATCTATCTCAAGCAGCAGGGACTCAAGCGACGCAGCCCGGTGTTCGCCTACTGCCGGATCGGCGAGAGGTCGAGCCACACATGGTTCGTGCTGAAGTACCTGCTGGGCTTCAACAACGTGAAGAACTACGACGGTTCGTGGACGGAGTGGGGCAACCTCGTCGGCGCGCCGATCGAAAAGGGAATGCCGGCGCCGAAAGGCGAGGCGGAGCCGCCCAAGCCTGCGCCGTCCCCGTCTGAGCCTGCGGTCGAAAGGCACGAACCAGCACAGCCGGCCGCCGAACAGTCGTCCGACGGCGCCGAGGCCGAAACGCCGGCCGTGTCGATGAGCGAGGGCTGAAATGGCGGGCAAGGCGCAACAACGCCTGGATGAGATCACCGCAGAATTCGCCGACCTGGAGCCTCGCGAGCGGCTGGAGCTCTTGCTGGATTTTGCCGAAGGTTTGCCGGAAGTGCCGGAGGCGCTGCGGGCCGATCGAGACGTGGGCGACCATCGCGTTCACGAGTGCATGACCCCCGTCTATCTCTGGGTCCTCTCGGAAGACGGGCATGTACGCATCCACGCCGAGGTCGCTCCCGAAGCACCTACGGTAAAGGGCTTCGTCGGGATCCTCGTCGACGCCTTTTCCGGTGCTTCACCCGGGGAACTGCTGAGCGTATCGCCCGATATCCTGCAGCGTCTCGGCCTGATTGAGGCGCTGGGCATGGTTCGTATGCGGGGCCTGTCGGCCATTTTCAATCGGATTCGCGCGGCCGTCGTGAAGCTGGCCGCCGAAGCGTAGCAGGCCCACGCCCTCTGCCATCGCCGCGTCGCTACTTTGCCTGCCGGTTGGGCCTATTTCCTTGCGGCCGGCAGCGGACCATAGGCCGCGCGCTTCTCGTCAGGCAAAAGCTTCTCGCTGAACCGCATCACGTAATGCGAGTTGCTGGCCGGCCCCTGAAAGCCGGTGACGTGCTCGTCGACGTCGCTCTCCTGCGACACCACGCGGCCCGCCGCCGTGTCGAACCGCACGGTGCCGTTGGCCTTGCTTTGTGCGAGCTGCAATTCGATGATCGGATCGTTCACGGGTGTCAGCACCTGAGTCTCCAGGCGGATCGTGGCGATCCCGTCGTCGACCGACTCCAGCCGGTAAAGCTGCCGGGCCTTGATCCTCTTGGTGACGTTCTGGGGGGGCACGTTCACTGTGATGTCGGCGGGCATCGTCCACTCGTCTCCCACGGCGACGGCATTCTCGGGCAGCGGCAAGGTGATGTTCTCAGGCAAGGGCGCCGCCTGCGCGAACAACTCCTCGCGCTTCACCACCGCTCCCCGCGGATCAAGCGTCAACTCGGCCAACGGTTTGCCGACGGCGGCAGCCACGTTGTCGTAACCGACCGGCGGCGTAGCGTCCGTGTCGCTGTCGTACCGCGTCTCCTGGCGGCCGTCAAACTTTTGCCACATCGAAACGTGCTCGACCGAATGAACGAGGGTCACGTTTCCTTGCTCGTCCACCGACTTCACCTTCCACACCTTGACCGACTTGCTCAGGGTTTCCGCGGTCTGCGTGTTGCTCAGCGAGTCGTCGGACTGCGTCGAGGCGGAAATCGTTGTCCGTACCTTGGCGCGGTGCTCGACCTCCCAGCGCACGGTTTCGCCAGATTTGAACTTGTAGCGCAGCTTGTACGATTTGACGCCGGCTTGCGGGGCCTCTTCCGCCGTGCGTTCGGTCGGTTTGGGGCCGGCCGCCTGCGGAGGAACCTCTTTCGACGGAACCGCTTTGGTGGCCGCTGACGGCGCGGTCGAGTTGGGCCGCACGTTCTTCGCCGCCGTTCTTGTTGGTTGGCTTTTCTTGCCTGGCTTCGCCGCGCCGGCGGCCAAAGCGTTCGCAGCCAAAAGCGCAAGAACCGTCAACGCCAGGCAGGCAGAGCGGGCAGACATCGCACTCGAATCCTTTCGAAGGGGTGATGGAAGATGGGATCAAGGATGACGACCCGGTCGTTCATCCCTCATCGCTTACACCTGAACCGGACCGCGATTCGTTGATTCGCAGGCTGCCGCTCCAGCCGAGCTTTTGCCGGAGCGTGCGGTAATAACTGTGGCCGGCAACTTCCACCAACTTGAATCGCGGCTTTGCCCGTTGTATCCGTATACGGTCGCCTTGCTCCAAAGGCGCGAACATCCGTCCGTCGATCACGACCGCCGTGCCCGCGTGCGGTTGCGGCACGACCAACTCATAAACTCGCTCGGCTGAATCGACGACAGGCCGATTGGTCAGCGTGTGCGGACTGATCGGCGAGATGACGAACGCTTGCAGATCCTTCCGCAAAATCGGTCCGCCCGCCGAAAGACTGTGCGCCGTCGATCCGACCGGCGTGCTGACGATCAGGCCATCGCAACTATAAGTAGTCACGAGTTCTGCGTCAACGTAAAGATGCACGTCGAGCATGGCAAACGGCGCGCCTCCCAGGATGGCCACCTCGTTCAGTCCGAGTTGGCTCTTGCTCGCGGCGGGGTCTTGCTTGTCCAGCCAGCACTCGAGCATCAGGTGTTCGACGATACCGGTCGGTCCCTGGCAGATTCGCGCAAATACGGTCGCGAATTCGTCGGCGGAAAGGTCGGCCAGAAACCCCAGCTTCCCCAGATTGACACCCACTACGGGCACCTGCCGTTCGCCCATCTGAAAGGCGGCGCGGAGGATGGAGCCGTCCCCCCCCAGCACGACCGCCAGATCGGCCTCCACTTGCGCGAGGTCCGCCTGAAACCCGATGTCCCAGACGACGATGTCGGCGTGCTCGTTGATGACGCCGCGAAGACGCTCGGTCTGGCCGGCCGAGGCGAGCGTGGCCGACCCGAGCACCATCACGCGCGGCCGTCCTTGGTGAGAGAGGGCGACGGGAGCGGCGCGGCGAGTCATAGTCGAATCATAGGCGGTGCGTCTCACGGTCAGCAAGACGGGTTGGGCAAGCCCGGCTTCACGTTCGGCGTACCTTCGGATCGGCTGAAGCCGACCTCACCCACGCCCCCCTAGGAATTCGTCCACCGCGTCGTCCCACGCCCGCGGCAGAGCATCGTTGTGGCCCACACCGCGCAACGTCACGAACCGCTTCGGCTCGTTGGCCGCCTCGTACAGCCGCTGCCCCAGCTCATAGGGGATGATCTCGTCGACGTCGCCATGGCAAATCAGAAGCGGGCCGTGATAGTCGGCGATCTTCTTCAGGGAATCGAGCCGGTTGCGCATCAGCCAGTGCACGGGAAGGAACGGATAGTGGAACGCGCCCACCTCGGGCAGCGACGTGAACGTCCGCTCGAGGATCAAGCCGCCTGCGCCGTCGCGGCTGGCCAGATCGACCATCACGCCCCCTCCCAGCGACTCCCCGAGCAAGACGATCTCAGCCGGGCGGATCCCGCTGCGCTGGGCCAGCCAGTTGCGAGCCGCGCGTGCGTCCATCAGGACGCCCCGCTCCGTCGGCTTGCCCTCGCTCAAACCGTATCCTCGATAGTCGAAGGCCATCAGCGCCACGCGCTGGCGGCGGCAAAACTGAGCCAGGCGATCGGCCCGATAGCTGATGTTTCCTGCGTTGCCACAGGCAAAGAGGACGACCGCTCGCGGATCGGGATGGGAAAAGTACCAACCGTGCAATGCGGTTCCGTCCCACGATCGAAATCGAACCCGTTCCACCTCCGGCATGTCCCAGCCGGCCAGCGGCTGCCGGGCCGGAAAGAAGATCAGCGATTCTTCGGCAAACATCGTGAACAGAACGAGGAGTATATAGGGGCAAGCAAAGAACGGGGTGGCACGAACGATGATCCGCCGCGCCGAGCGAACCGATCGACCGACGCCAGATCGGCCACAGTCCGAGTTCAGAGCAACCGGTTCGCCGGCCATCAGCCCGATCTTCGTTTGCCGTGTCAGGCTTTCTTCTCTGCCTCGTGCTTCAACACACCCAGCACGATCTTCCGCAACTTCGGCTCAGCGGATGCGGCGTAACTGAGGATTTTATCGATGTCCGCCGGCTCGAGGGCGTCGGGAAAGCAGAGATCGGTCACCACCGAGAGTCCGAGCGTGCGCATTCCCGAATGGACGGCAACGATCACTTCCGGCACGGTCGACATGCCGACTACGTCGGCTCCGATCATGCGCAAGAAATGGTATTCTGCCCGCGTCTCCAGGTTCGGGCCGGTTACGGCGACGTAGACACCCCGATGAAGGGCGAAGTTTTCGCGCCGGCCGATCTCCAGCGCGCAGTCGATAAGTTGCCGGTCGTAGGGACGGCACATGTCCGGAAAACGCGGTCCGAGCCGGTCGTCGTTGACGCCGATGAGCGGGTTGCCGCCCATCAGGTTAATGTGATCGTCGATCACCATGACGTCGCCGCAGGCGTAGTTGGGGTTCATGCCGCCGCAGGCGTTGGAGACGATGAGCAACCCGGCGCCGAGTGCTTTCATCACGCGCACCGGGAATGTTAGCTGCTGGTAGGTGTATCCCTCGTAGGCGTGAAAGCGCCCCTCCATCGCCACGATCGGCAAGCCCTGCAATCGTCCGCAGACGAGCTGTCCCGCGTGGCCGATCGACGTCGAAACAGGGAAGTGCGGGATCGCCTCGTAGCCAAAGCGGGCTTCGGTCTCGATCTGCTGGGCCAGGCTGCCCAAACCGGTGCCGAGAATGATGCCAACCCGCGCCTGCGCGTTCCACTGCCGCCGCACAGCCGCAACAGCCTCATCAATTTGCGCCGCAAGTTCGAGCATGCACGTCGGCTCTAAAAGTCGTCTTCTTCGAACTCGACGTCTTCGTCGTCGCCCTCGTCTCCTCCCTCGCCTTCAATCTTCTCGTCGAATTCGCCGAGATCTTCGTTCAGCTCGTCGTCGAGCTCCTGCTCAAAATCGTCGTCGAAGTCATCGTCGAAATCGTTTTCATCGAACTCATCGTCTTCGGCCGCCTCCAGTGAACTAGTCAGCGCGCCGGAATCGGCGGCGTCGAGCGGCATGTCGTCGTCGTCGAGAAGCTTGTCTTCTTCCGCTTCAGGCTTCTCTTCCGGCTCTTCTTCTTCGTGTTTCGGTTTCCGCGCCATGTCTTTTTGAATTCTGTTTGTCGGACGTGAACGAACATCCAATGATACGGAGGCGGTCCGTGTTCAGCAACCGCTTTGGCGTATAGCTAACTCCTTGCCGCGACTCGTAATTTTGCGCTGCGCGACCGCGGATTGCGGGCGATTTCCGCCTCGCTGGGGCGGATCGGCTTGCGCGTCAGGACCTGATAGCGGGGATCGTCGCGGAAGGCGCTCTTCACGAGCCGGTCTTCCAGCGAATGAAAACTGATGATCGCGGCCCGACCTCCGCGGCGGAGGCAATCGGGAAGCGCTTCCAACAGTCGCTCGAGCGAGCCCAACTCGTCGTTGACGGCGATCCGCAGCGCCTGAAATGTGCGGGTGGCCGAATCGATTGTATGACCCGGCGACCGCGGCACGCAGGCGCGTGCCAGCCGGGCCAGATCGGCCGCGGTCCGGACCGGCCTCGTCCGACGCTCCTCAACGATCCGACGGGCGATGCGGCGGCTGTATCGTTCCTCGCCGTAGCGATAAATCAGGTCGGCCAACTCCTTCTCGCTCAGCCGCTCAAGCAATCTCCAGGCGGGCTGGCCCTCGCTGGCGTCAAAACGCAAGTCGAGCGGACCTGGGGCATCGAAACTGAAGCCGCGCTGGGAGTCGCCAAGCTGATCGCTCGACAACCCCAGGTCGAGCACCAGGCCGTCCGCGGCCGTGATACCGAGTTGCCCGAGCACTTGCGGCAGGTCGGCATAATTGGCATGCACCAGCTTAACCGGGAGTCCGGCGAGCTCACGCTCGGCGGCGGCCAGAGCCGCCGGATCGCGATCGAAGGCAAGCACCTCTCCACCTGGCGAAACGCACCCGGCCAGCGCCCGCGTATGGCCCCCCGCCCCGAGGGTGCCATCGACAATCGTCATACCCGGTTGGGGATGAAGCCACTCGAGCACCTCAGCGAGCAACACCGGCACGTGCAGCATGAGTCACATCCCAGAACAACTTTTCATAGGCGTGCACCATTTTATCCCAGGAAAACTGCTCGGCTCGCCGCCGATTGGCGGCACCCAAGCGCTCCCGCACACCCTCGTCACCCACCAAGGCCGCAATTCGAGCCGCGAGCGTCCCGTAGTCGCCGCGCGGAACAATCTGCTCGGTCGCGGCCTCGCCGAGCAGCTCCCTCACGCCTTCCACGTCGGTGCTCGCAACGGCCCGGCCTGCGGCCATCGCCTCCAGGATCACGTTGGGCATCCCTTCCCAGCGGCTCGGCAGAACGAGGAGGTCGCTCGCCTTGAGGATTTCGGCCACGTCCGACCGCCAGCCGGCGAAGTGAACGCGGGAGGCAACGCCCAACTGCTCCGCGAGCCCCCTCAATTGTCGTTCCATCGGCCCGGCGCCCACCATCACCAGGTCGTGCCCTGGCGATTTCTCAAGCCACTGTGGACCGGTTTCGATCAACTCCGCGACGCCCTTTTGCGTTTCCAGCCTGCCAATGTAGGTCACCGCCCGACGGCCGGCGGAAAGGCCGAGGTCGGCAAGGTCGGTCGCCGGCGCCGCTGCGAAGCGCTCCACATCGACCCCGTTGGGGACGACGACGAAGCGATCCTCCGGCAAACCGAGCCTCGAACGCGCGAACTCGGCTACCGCGCCGCTCACGCAGACATACCGGTCGACGAGCCGGCTCGTGATCCGGTCGAGCCACACGTGCCACCAGACTCCTTGCTCGGCCACGCGAACGCCCGACAGCACCCGGGGTACCCCGGCCCGCCAGGCGGCCCAGCGGCCTACGAAGCTCGCGTGAAACAGGAAGGATTGCAGGAGGTCGGGCCGTTGCCGCTTTAACAACCGGGTCAGCCGCCCGACCGCCGCGGGCAAGTGCTGCGCCCGGGTTGCCCCAAGAAAGTGGGTTTCAACCCCGGCCGCCTGTAACTGCGGCAAAAGAGAGCGCTGGTCCGGCTCCGGGGGTGGCGAGAGCGCATACACGATCGGCAAGATTCGGCGTCGGTCGATCCGGGTGGCCAATTCGACCAGGCAACGTTCGGCCCCGCCGATTTCTAACTCGGTGATGCACAGCGCGACGCGCAGGGGCTGTTCGATGTCTTGCTGTGCGATGGGTTCCTGTGGGATTGGGGGCGGACGGCTAGTTGACTCCACGCGCATCGCTCGTTTACAGGTATTCCGTCCACCCTTTTTCCTGCAGAAGCTTCACGACCTGACGAATCGATTCCTCGTCGTGCTTGTTGGCCACCAAGGTGGCATCAGGCGTGTGAACGACAACACAATCTTTCAAGCCCAGCGTGACGATCAGGTGGTCGGCGGGACCGCGAACAATCGTGCCCGACGTGTGTACGCCCAGATGCTTGCCAATGATCGTGTTGCCGTTCTCGTCCGCGCCGTGCAGTCGCGCGAGTGCCTGCCAACTCCCCACGTCGTCCCAGCGGTAGGGGGCTTCGATCACCACCACGTCCTTAGCGTGCTCCATCACGGCGTAGTCGATCGAAACGCCGCGAATGGCCGCAAACTCGCGCTCGAGCACGCCCTGGTAGTCAGGCTGGCCAAAGGCCTGGCCGATGCGTTCCAAGCGTTCGAACATTTCGGGCTGTCGTTGCCGCAGGGCCTCGAGAATGGTGGCCGCCCGCCAGATGAAGATCCCCGAGTTCCAGTAAAAACCCCCGCTCTCGACGTAGCCTTTCGCCACCTCGGCTTTCGGTTTCTCGCGGAACTGCCGTACCTGGTAGGCGGGGCTGAGCGACTTGGACTTCTGGGCTGCCGCGGCTTCCAATCGCTCGCCGCGCTCGATGTAGCCGAAGCTTTCGGCCGGGTAGGTCGGCTTGATGCCGAACGTCACGATCCGCCCGGGGCTTTCGTCCACCAGCGCCGCGGCGAAACCGATCGCCTGCCGAAACGTTTCGTCCGGCCCGATCACGTGGTCCGAGGGCATGACGGCCATCGTCGCCTCCGGGTCGCGGCGGCTGACGATCAGGGCCGCCAAGCCGATGCACGGGGCCGTGTCTCGCTTGCACGGTTCGCCCAGGACCGATTCGGGCGGCAGCTCGGGCAGTTGCCCGGCGACAATCTCGGCGAGTTTCGCGTTGGTGGCGATGAGAATTCGTTGCGGCGGCACAAGCCCCGTCAGCCGATCGACGGTCGCCTGAATCATCGACCGCTCGCCGGCGAAACACAGCAGTTGCTTGGGACGCAAATCGCGGCTCTCAGGCCAGAAACGCGTGCCCGATCCGCCGGCCATGATGATCGCGTGAAGCATGTTGGGTGAGAATCAAGGGTGAAGCAGACTACCGGAAGTACAGGGCCGATTCGACGACGGTGCCTGGTTGAAGCTTCCGCCGCAGTTCTTCCTCGTCGAGGGCGAACAACGGACTGATCTCGACGGCGACGCCGGATGCGACACGGGCACCCGCCTGCTCTAGCCAACGGCGGTGCAAGGCGATCATCTGGGTTTGAACCTTTTCCGGCGAATCGCGCTCGGCGCCCGGCGCGTTCTTGACCGGCGCGAAATGGGTCGACTCGTCGACTTCCACGACGATCGGATTCTGCGCCGTCGGCAAAAGGTCGAAGATAAACCGCTCAAACTTGATTGCGTTGGGCTCAGCCGGATCGACGCGATCACCACGCGTGTTAATGTAGGGCACTTTTTTCCGCGCCAGGTGATAGGGAAGGTCGTTGCTGGATAGGCTGGCGCGATCGAGCAAGTCGACCGAAAACACATGAATTGCGGTATTGCCGGCCCAGAGCTTGAGTGCCCCGTCGGGCGAACGCTGCTGGGCCACGTCGTCGGGCAAGTCGCTGTACTCGATGATTTGCACCTGGCCGTCGACCGAGACGACGTTCCCCACGCGATCGCGGGGAGTGGTCTTGGCCACGACCTGTGTCGACAGTTCCGATTCGGCGAGCAGATGGTAGCCGATGAACTCCGGCCCACAGACGGCGACGAGTGGGTTGTCGACCTGCATGTAGAAGAGATGTTCGACGCCTCGGCGGCGGATGTCGGCTAGCGCACCGCTGGCGCGCAAGGCCGTGGGCATACCGCCGTGGCCGTCGGGACTAAGCGCGAGACAATCCGGTCCCTCGAGCAACACCTTCCCAGTCTCAGCCTCGATGGCCGGCATCGTCCCCTGGCAGAAGACGGTCAAGTCGCCGGAAGGAATTCCAAATCGATCGTGCGAATCGAAGTAGGCAACCGTGGCCTCATGCGTGGCAGGACTCGTCATCACATAGAGCGGAACGGAGACTTCGTATCGGCGGCTTGTGGCGAGGACCTTTTCCAGCAGGATCTGAAACAGGCTCGCCTGTGATACGGGGCCGACGGGATAAAGCCCCTTGGGATCGTCGAAGCCTAAACGAGTGCCCTGTCCGCCGGCGACCAGAATTACGCCGAGGCGCCCCTTAGCCAGTGCTTGCTCGCCGGTTCGGCGCGACTCCTCCTTCGCATAGCGATTATCGTCGCGGCCCAGACGGATGGCCGGAGGACCAGCCGCGCGCCGGGCCAAGGCGGCCCAATCCTCTTTGGCTCGCGACGCCTTGAAAGTCTCCAGCACCCGCTCGAAATCGACGGCCGCGATTTGCGCCGCGAGCCGATCTCGTTGAGATTCGGCCAGAGCGTCCCAGAAAGCAATCAGATGCTCCTGGCCGAGAGGCGCCAGGCGTGCCGTCAGTGCTTCTTTCGGCGTCGTGCGAGTCATGTCAGGGGAATCCTCAAACCATCATACGCCAGTTCCATGCCTGCAGGCAGCAAGTCGCTCGTCGCCCCATGTTCCAGTTCGTGCGACAGATGGGTGAAAAGCGTCCGCTTGGCGCCGACCCGCCGGGCAACCGCGATCGCCTCGTCGAGACTGAAATGGGTGGCGTGGGGCCGAGGCCGCAGAGCGTCCAGGATGAGCACGTCGAGCCCTTGCAAAAGCGGCCAGCTTTCTTCAGGAATTCCGTTGGTGTCGGTGCAATAAGCCACGTTTCCAAAACGGAAGCCCAGCACCTCCGTCCCCCCGTGCTGCAACCGGATGGGCGTCACTTCTGTACCCAGGAGTTCGAAAGCGGACGTCGTGATGCGACAAACGCTCACGAGCGGCACGGCGCCAGGGTGCAAGGTGTCGGGGTCGGTTTCAAACACGTAGTCGAACGAGCGCCGGATGCGGTTCTCGACCCGCTCTTCGCAATAGATCGGCAACTTGTGCCCGAGATAGAACGGAAACAGCCGCAGATCGTCGAGACCAAACAAGTGGTCGGCGTGTTCGTGGGTATAAAGCACGGCGTGCACCAGGCCGAGTTGTTCGCGAAGCAACTGGGTGCGCAAGTCGGTCGGCGTGTCGACGAGCAGGTTTCCCTCGGGCAGGCCAACCGCCAGCCCACATCGTAGCCGCTGGTTGCGGGGATCGCCGCTGCGGCAGGTGGCGCAGCCGCAGCCGACCATCGGCACCCCCACGGAGGTGCCGGTGCCCAGGAAAATCAGTAGTCCGCGGATGTCGGTTGTGTGGTGCATTCCGGTCTGCTGTACGACGCGATGCGACGGGCCGCCATCGACGAGGCGTGGCACTTGAGATTGGCAAAACGGCCCCGTTCTGGCAAGCCGTGATGGATCACCACACCCAATCCAGTAAGACTTCCATCAGCATGGTTTGACCCGCTTGCAAAAGCAACGCCGTGAGCACGACGGGTGCGAAGCCCGACGGGCTGGCGATTTGGCTCAGATACCGTGCGGCGCCGATCGCCAGGAAGCCGACGAGAAAAATCCAGATCCTCTCGGTCTCGAGCGTGTAGAGCGGGGCAAGGTCGACCAGCAAAAGGGTCAGTCCGAAGCTCAGCAGCAGCCAGCGTGCGGGGCTGGCGCTCGCGGACGCAAGCTCGCGACCCGTCTGGCGAAGCCACAGCACCGCCACGGGCAGGCCGGAGCAAAAGGCGAAGGCCACCAAGTTCGTGAGGGCAAAATGGAGCGACTGCCTCATCGAACTGTGTCCCCGTCCTTTCATCACCTCGTCCTGACCGGCGAACGCCTGGCGCAGCACGGCTAGCGGATCATAATTCGACCAGGCGTAGAGGATGGCATGAAAGAGCGCGGCCGCCACCAGCGCGGAGACCACGGCCAAGACCGCGTTTCGCAGGCGGGATCGATCAAAAGCAGCGGTGAGCCCCAGCAGCACGACACCCCAGAGCGCGAGGAACGAAGCCGAAAACGTCGTCATCGCGGCAACCGACGCCGTCAGACCGCCGGCCGCCCCGGCCAGCAAAGGCCGATGTTCGCGGCCGTGCCAGAGAAAATAAAACGTCCAGACGAACGGAACCATGAAGACCGCGTCCAGGCAGGTGGCCGAATAGGCCACGACGTTGGGTGCCAACATAAAGAGCCCGGCGGCCAGCCGTGCCGGCGCCTCGCCGAGAACGTCCCGCGCCAGCAAGTAGACGGCAGGCACGGCCAGACCGCTCAAAAAGATGGTGGCCAGCGAAGCTGCAAAGGGACCGGGCGCGAAGAGCCTCGACACGGCCCACAGCAAGAGCGGCCCTCCAGGCGGATGGTGCCGGCAATGCAGGGGCAGATGGGACATTTTGGCCGCATAGTCGCGCAGGAACTCGCGGGGGTTATCGATTTCGGCAACCGCCCCGATGTAGTCGCTGCGGCGATGCACCGTGAAGGGCTCCCAAAGCTTCTGTGGGCCGCCGTCCACCAGCGCTACGGCGACCGCGATGGCGATGTGCCACGCCACCAAGGCGGGGATGCAATAGCGGTCGTACCGGTCCGTGCCGCGGCATGCCGGAGACCGGCGCAGCCAGCAGACGAAGGCGGCCACGACGCCCGCGGCGATGAGCAGGCCTGTTTTCACGCGCGGCCGCCAGTAGATGTAGAGGGGCACGATGCGATAAACCTTCAGCCCGGGCCGCACGGCACCCAGACGAAGCCCGCCGTCGAGCATCAAGCCACGCAGATAGAAGTGATAGGCACCGAAGGCTACTACCGATAGAAGACACGTGGCGACCAGCCATACGGTTGCCGTCCGCGGAAGGGGGCGGCGGCTTGTCGTCATGCATCCGTGCATGGTCGAGGGTGGGGTTGCCAGGTGGGAGGTTCAGTGCTTTGTCACAGCCAAGACGCCCTTGGACAAGCGATCGCATCAGACAGCGGACAAAACTACCCCTCGGGCTGCTTGCCCCGGTAACTCAGATCCAACAGCTCGATCGGATGCGCCACCCAAAGCGGCTGTCCTTGCTGCCTGGCCTCGCGGCCGATCTGCAGCAGGCACCCCGCGTTGGCGGTGACCACGACGCGGGCGCCTGTCTTGGCGATGTTGTTCAGCTTGCGGCGGCTGAGCCGGCCGGCCATCTCGGGCTCGGTCAGGTTATACGTTCCAGCCGCTCCGCAACAAAGCTCGGTTTCCGGCAACTCACGGATCTGCAAGCCGGGGATCTGGGCCAGCAGGCGCCGCGGCGCTTCGCGAATCTTCTGGGCATGCCCCAGGTGACAGGCGTCATGATAGGTGGCAACGGACCGGATTTCCCCCTTGGGGGGCACGAGGCCAAGCTCGTCTAGAAACTCGTTGACGTCCTTGATCTTGCTGGCAAAGCGGGCGCGCTCTCCCTGCCCCCCGTCGTGCCAGTGGTGGCCGTAGTCTTTGAGCATCGCCCCGCAGCCGGCGACGTTGACGATAACAGCGTCGACCTCATCGAGGGGGAACGCCGAGATGTTCTGGTCGGCCAGCTGCCGGGCCGGCTCGCTCGATCCGGCGTGAAAATGGATCGCGCCGCAACAAACCTGATTACGCGGAATCAGGACGTCGCAGCCGTTCTCTTGCAGCACGCGGGCGGTGGCCCAATGCGTGGAGCGGAAGAGCACCTCGGCCACGCAGCCAGTGAAGAGCGCAACCTTGGCCCGCCGCGGCCCCTTAGCCGGCAAGAACTCCGGCAACGGAGGCTCCGTCGTTCGCGGCGGCGGCAGCATATCGACGAGCTGACGCAGCCGGCGCGGGAGCAATCGGAGCAGCCCGATTCGCTCGGCAAGCCATACCAGTCCCATCCGTTGCGCCACGCGCGCCGGCGCAAGCGCCGCGCGCATCCGACGCGGATAGGGAAAGATGCCAAACAAGATCCAGCGGTGAAACCAATCGGCCGATTTTGCCTCGCCTTCGCCCATCTGCTCCATCGCCACCCGGAACGGCTCGATCAGTTTGCCGTACTGCACGCCCGACGGACAGGCCGTCTCGCACGCCCGGCAGTCGAGGCAGAGTTCCAGATGCCGCCGCACTCCCTCGGTGAGCTCCAACCGGCCGTCCGTGACCGCCCGCATCAGGTAAATCCGCCCTCGCGGGCTGTCGTTTTCGTTGCCCAACTCGACGTAAGTCGGACAGGAAGCGGTGCACAGGCCGCAGTGGACGCAGTCGAGAAACAGCTCGTAATCGATGCCGTCACCCGGCGTCACCCGAGACGGCCCGGTTTTTTCGCTGCGGTGGGGTTCATCAGCAATCGGCGGCGATAGAGGTGGAGCAACAGGAAGGGGCAAGGACATTCGGGGTGATCCGGCGCGGTGGTTTCCTCCCTTGTACCATACCGACGTTTCGCGCGCAACCGTCCCCTTGCACGCGGCCAGCCCACTTCGCCACAATGGCCGCTTTCCTTTTCACCTCACGAGTGCCCCATGAGCGACAATCCCCGCGTCATTCTCAGCGGCTTCGCCGACGAAGCCGCCAACCAGAAGACGGCCGTCCAGCAGTTCGCGGCCTTCGCCGCCATGGGTCTTCAGTTCTACAGCCTCCGCTTCATCGACGCTGGCGAAGGCATCAAGAACGTCATGAAGCTCACGGTGAAAGAGATCCAAAGCATCCGGCACCTGGAGGACGAATACGGCCTCAACGTCGCGTCGATCGGCTCACCCATCGGCAAAGTCAAGCTGGTCGACGTCGACGACGGCACGAGCAATACCTACACCCCGTTCAAGAAATACCTCGAGAAAGAGGTCAAGAAGGCTTGCGAGCTGGCCCATGCCTTCGAGACCAAACTTATCCGCGGTTTTTCCTTCTACCCGCCGCGCGGCGCCGACCCCCACGAGTATGTGCCGCAGGCGGTCGAGCAACTCGGCCAGATTGCCGAGGCGTGCCACCGCTCCGACCTGACCTTCGGCCTGGAGATCGAGGCCAACCTGGTCGGCCAGACCGGCCAGCTCATGGCCGAGCTGTATCGACAGGTGAACCATCCGGGGCTGGTGCTGATCTTCGACGCGGCCAACATTCTCTGCCAGGGGTACACCACGGCCGAAGTCTTCGCCCAGTACCTGGCGATGAAGCCGGCCATCGGCTGGATGCACATCAAGGACTACCGCCACCCGCAGTCGCCGGCGCGCACCGGCCACGTCGACGAGGACGCCCTCAAGAACTTCGTGCCGGCCGACCTCGGCCACTCGGCCCACGAGTTGATCCTGCGGGATTTCAGGGAGGAGATCCCGACCCTCTATCAGCGACTTCATCGCCGCGGCATACCGGGCGTGTTTCTCGACCTGGAACCGCACGTGAAAGGGGGCGGCCAGTTCGGCGGTTTCAGCGGCCCCGACGGCATGGGCGTGGCCCTGCGTGCTCTCTGCCGCGTGCTCGACTACGCCCGCATCGACTACCACCTCCGCGACTTCGAAGACATCCGCGCCGCGCGAGGTTTTTAGAGAGCCATTCTGCTGTGGCGGGGACCGTGCTCAGATTAAGGGATGGCACGTGACGCGAAACGCTCGCCCGCACAAATCCGAAGCGTAAGAAAACCAATTACGCCCACCGCCGCGCCCAGGCACCGCGACCATGCTGCGGAAACCGGATCTGCGGCTTCGGGCGCTTCAGGCTCCGCCAAGCTGCCCGCAATACGGGGCCGCCAAGTTATCGCGACGAACAGATTCGTCAAAATCCGTAAACCCGTCGCCGGCCTGGAACTCGAGACGCCGTCGATGCGCCGGCAGCGACCTATTCTTGAGCATTTGAGCTTTATGGCGTATTCCAGCGATTTCAGGCGACGGTTAACATCCGTGTTTGGCCGCGCGGCCGGGCCAGCCGCCGGTATACGAGTCCTTGCATGAGTACCAATCGCATCGCCGCCCTGTTTTCGAACGACGGAGGGCCGGCGTTCGGGGATTTGCTGGAGGCGACCGCGACGCAGCAACGTTTTACGCCAGGCTGTCGGGTGCGAGTCCGCTCCGGCGTGCTGGCGGGGGCGGAAGGAACCGTTCTTGCTTACTGCTCCGATTCGCGGCTGATTGTGGCAGTCGACCTCAGTTGCCCCGGTGTCACGCTGGAAATCGACGAGCAAAAGCTGACGCTTCTCGACGGCTAAGCCCGGCTAAGCCTTCAGCCGCTTTGCGTTTGGCCCTCGGAGCGGGAATCAAACGGATCGCCCGAAACTCAGCCCTTGGGCCGCCGGCGCCGCCCTGCAACCAGGCCCACGACCCCGACCGCAAAAAGACTGAAAGTCGCCGGCTCGGGAACGGAAGAGGACCCAAGCGGCGTGACTGCCACTCCGGGAACCGTCGTGCCTTGCGACGGCGGGGTAATGAAATAGCCTGTGAGTGGAAACTGCGCGGGGTCGGTGGCGGCGATTGTAAGAAAGCCAGGAAAAACGGGGGGGATACCCTGGGAATCCTCCGTGTCGATTCCGGCCGCTTTCAACAACGCCGTATCGACTTGCTGTAAAATGCCGAAGGCGAAGAGGTCGGCCACACCGCTCGCGTCCAGTGCCGTCGTCATACTGACCGTGAACGAGATCGATGAATCGCCGGGATCGCTGCCCGGGGTGAATGGGAGCCAGACTTCGTTCAGGAACTGACTGTCATTGATGGCAATTTGCCCACTCGATACGGTACCGCCGGGGGCTCCCGGCAGGCCTAGAGGATTGACCACCGCGCCAGCAAAGTCCCCCGAACCGGTCCCGCCAAAGACGAAATTGCTGATCGTCACCGTGTTGTTCATGTCCCCCGTCCCTTCTCCGTCGGCGAATTGAAAATCGAGCGCGAAGGGGCCCGTGAAGCCCGCAGGCACAAGCGCCGCCGTGTCGGTTATCTCGACGCTGAACGAGATGTCGGCGCTGGCGTCGCCCGACAGGCTGCACCAACTTGTCAGTAATCCCGCAAGGACGAGGGAAAAATGTAGAAACGATCGAGGCATTAGAACAAAACTCCGGTTTTTCCCCAGCATAATTTGACGTGCGGTTCAGGGCAACGAATCAGGAGGCGTCGGCCAAAACCTGCGTGTTGAAGGTGATCCCCACCTTCGACGGATTGTTGAATTGCAGCGAAAGGGTGATTTTCTGGTTCCGCGTCAGCGAAGCCAGCACGCTGGTCGGGATCGCGATCACCGGTTCCCCGCTGGCGTCCAGACCAAATGACAGCGTCGTCGATCCTAATGTCACTTTGGCGAGCGTTACTCCGGCCGGTAGCCCTTTGAGGACCACCTCCAGCGCGCCATTGATCGTTCCCGATGAGGTGTTGGTAATCGCCAGCGTGCCCACGTAGGTCAGCGTCGTGTAGCTGTAGAGGAACGCGGATCGCACTGCGCTCACCTGGCTGGTGACATCAAGCGGATTCACCGTGACGCCGCCCGACCCGCTCAGGCCGCCAGCCGAATCGGTCGCCGACAGCACGTAGGTCCCCGATAGGGTTAGCGCCACGTTCTTGAACGTCGCCACTCCGGCCACGGCGCCTGCCGACGTGATGCTTCCGGCGGCGAACGTGCCCGGACCGCTGGCGACATGCAGACTCACGGTGCTGGCGTCGCCCGTCTCGACGTTCTTGTACTGATCTTCAATCGACACCTGGATTCCGGCCGGACTGTTGACGACCTGCGTCGCCGTGGCGGTCGCCGGTAGCGTCGTAAAGATCAATTGCGAAGCCACCGCGGGCGTGACGCTGAAACTGTGTGGGGCGAATCCGGTGAGACCGTTGTCGGATGCGGCCAGCGTGTATTGCCCGGCCCGGTCGAGCACCAGGTTGGTAAAGGTCGCCTCGCCGGCGGTTGCATTGACGCCGGTGGTACTGTTGATGAACCCTGAGGCGGCACTGCCTGGTGCGGCCGTGAAGCTACCGATACTGATCACGACCTGGGAATTGTCGTTGGTGAGCACGTTGCCGTAGGTGTCCTCAATCCAAACCTCAACGCCGCCGTTGGTGCTGTTGATCGCGGACCCCGCGGTCGTGTTCGTTGGCTGACCCGCGGTCGGGAAGAATAGCTGGTGGAACGCCGCGGGCGTGACGTTGAAACTGTGTGAGGCGAATCCAGAGAGACCGTTATCGGATGCCGCCAGCGTGTATTGCCCGGCCTGATCGAGCACCAGGTTGGTGAAGGTTGCCTTGCCGGCAGTTGCATTGACGCTGGTGGTGCTGTCGATCAAGCCGGCCGTGGCATTGCCCGCAGCCGCCATGACGCTGCCGATGCTGATCGTCACCAGCGAATGGTCGTCGGCCACCACGTTGCCGTAACTATCCTCAATCAAAACCACGACCCCGCTCGGCCCATTGATGGCACTCCCCGCTGTCGTGTCGCTCGGCTGCGGCATGAACACCAGTTGGCTCGCGATGCCGTAGGCGTTGACCTGCTGCTCGACCACGTTCGAAGGGCTGCCCGCAAAGTCGCCCGTGGGCACATAAACGGCCTGAATCGGGTGCGTGCCCTGGGAGAGAGCCGAGATGGTGGAGGTGACCTGGTTGGTCGTGCCGTCGAGCGTTTCGGTGTCGAGAATCTCGCCATCGTCCTCGAACAAGACGGTACCGGTCGGAAACGCGTCGCCAGTTTCCGCGGTAACCGTCGCGGTGAACGTCACCGGCTGGTTCAAAACCGATGGGTTCGCGGAGCTGCCCAGCACGGTGTTCGTGCCGACGTTGAGAGGCTCAAGCAGTTTCACGTTGGGCGGCAGGGGGTTCGGCAAATAGCCTTCTGCAGGCGACTGGCTGAGGTCGAGCGTCTCCTGGCCGCTACCGGCCACCACGCTGGCCTGCCCCGCGGACCCGGGTTGGAAGGTGAAGTAGTCGTTGCCCGAGCTGCCCACAAACGTGTCGTTCCCGCCCTTGCCCATCAGCGTGGCCCCGCCGGGAACCGGCGGCGGGGTGGGCGGATCAACGCCGAAATCGGGAGTTGTGAAGGTATACAAGAAGAGCTGGTAGTCGCCGGGCGACTCCGGCGTGATGTCCTGGGGCACGCCGCTGTAAGCATCGATGCCGATGTAGTACGTGTAGGTGCCGTCGGCATTGGGTGTCTCACCCGCCGGCACGGGCAGCCTCACGTCGACCAGCGAGGAATCGGTCGACTCGAAGTCGTGAAGGTTGTAAGCCAGCAGGTCTCCCGCCGAATCGAACAGGCCCAACTCCGTGAAGAAGGGATGCGGGTTGAGTGTATCCGCGGCCGAAATCGCCAGGACGTTGACCACTTCGTCGGGGAGTCCTTGGAAGGCATAAAAGTCCTGCTCGTTGGCCGCGGACAGCGAACCACTCACGTCGAGGGCTTTCACGTAGAAAGGCTGTCCGAAGTCGCGGTTAGTCGGATCTTCGATCGTGTTCGGCACCGCCAACGCGGGCAGCGCGCCAAGCTGGTAGGCGTTGGTGACGAACGCTTTGCCCTCCACCCCGGCAGGTGGCGACGCCGTGGGCAAGCCCGCCTGATTGACCACCACGCCACTGTCGTTAAAGGCCAGTTTGATCGCGTCCCGCTCACCGAGGTAGGTGAGTTGGGCCGCTTGGTTAAGCGTGGTTCCGACCGAGGCTGGCGAAGCCATGACGTCTGCGGGCGTTTCCGGCGCGCTAGCGTCGCTCGTCTGGGCGCCCGGAAAGTAACCGGAAGCAACCGTCGAAGCGACGCCCGTCCCGATCGGCCCGAATGAATCGGTGTGCCGCAGGCCCGACTGGTGTCCCAACTCGTGGGCGATGATGTCGGCCGTAAGCTGGATGATGTTCGTGTCGGTCGGCGTTACCAGCCCGCCCCCGTAGCCGAGGAACGAGTTGATGTTGACGGTCGAGACGCCCCCCAGGTCGAGATTCAGGAAGTCGAGCTGGTTCGATTGGCCGCCCGCCGGCCCTTGATTGATCTTGAATGTGGTATAGAGGCCGCCGAACGGGGTGGCCCACTGCTCGGCCTGAGCCTGGTCGGTCGTGAATTCGTAATTGAAGTCGGCGTAGTCGTGTTGGAGCCGCTCGACGATGGCCCCCTCCAGGTCTTCGCCTCCGAAATCCGAATACGAAACGTCGCTCTGAGAGGCCGGGTGGTCGAAGTCGAGGAAGACGACCTGGGTCACGCCGCTTTGCAGGTAAGCGTTGCCACTGCCGGCAACCAGGCTGTCGTGCCCCCCTCCACCGTAGAGCGAAACGTCGCCGCTGCCGGCCTGGATGGTGTCGCCGTAACGCGTCCCCACGACGTCGTTAAAGGCATTCGGATTGCTCAGCGATACCGAGAGCCAGCTCTTGCCGCCGACGGTGCTGGTGATCTGCGGCGCCCCGGCGGTACCGTTCAGGTTGACGTCGAGCGGCGCCCCGAATTCGAGGAAGTAAAGGCGGTTGGTCGAACTGGCGGTGACGCCGCCGAACGTTCCTCCCTCGTTGATTTGGTCGTGGCCGAGTTGGCTGCCGGAGAAGAAGTACGTATCGCTGCCGCCACCGCCGGTGAAAGTGTCGTTCCCCCTGCCGACGTAGAAGCGGTCGTTCCCCGCATCGCCGGTGACCGAGTCGTCAAAGGCGCTGTCGACGACGCCATTGATGCCGGCGTTGGTCTTGAGCAACAGGCTCAGTCCGGTTGCCTCATTGACCGTCTGAAGGGACTTGCTGCCCAGATCGAGGGTCACCGGCCCGCCGAACTGAGAGAAATCAAGCGTGTTGTCGGTTCCGCCCGGCGGGTCGATGGTGTCGCTGCCGAAGGAGCTCCCCTTGAACTCGAAGGTCGTGCCGCCGCTGCCCGCCAGCAGCGAGTCGTTGCCGCTGCCCGCGACCAGCGTGGCCGAGCCCGAGCCGCCCATCAGCGTGTCGTTGCCCGACCCGCCCGTGAGCACGTTTGGCCCGCTGTTGCCCGAGATCGAATCGTTGCCCGGGGTGCCGACCACGTTCTGGAATTGACCGACGAGCGCCAGCCAGAGATCGCTGGTGACCTGCTGCACGGGGAGCGACGTGCCCGCGTCGCCGTTGCCGGCGTTCGCCAGGTTGAGGCTCGCTGCGAACTCGCCGGGGCCGAAGGTAATGGTATTCGTGCCCGGCAATTGCGAGTCGGTGTCGGCCTGGCTGTCGGCGAAGGTCGCGAGATCGTTAAGAACGATCGGAGCGCTCTGGCTCGACGGCCCGCTAACCTGATAGACGTTGTTGCCGCCTCCCGCGGCCAGTTCCACGTTCGCGCCGCCGGCCGTGCCCACGGTGTCGTCACCGGAGCCGCCGAAGAGCGTGACGTTCGAGCCCCCGCTATTGTACAGGGAGTCGCCGTTAGAGTTGCCGGCGAGCAGCGTGGCGCTGGTGTCGCCGCTGGCGGTCAGGGTGTCGTTGCCGCTGGCCAGGACGGTGTAGGGCGCGCCGGCGCTGGTGAAGAGCGTCACGACGACACTGCCGCCGATCAATTCGACCGACCTGTCGCTCGAACTGAAGAGCAAGTCGCTGCCGCCTCCGCCGAAGAGCGTCATGCCCGAATTGCCGCTGGAAAACAGCGAGTCGTCGCTGGTGCCGCCCACCAGCGCGCTGGAGAAGGCCCCTGTGCTGGAAAGCGAGTCGTGGCCGGTGCCGCCGTAGAGAGAAATGAACGTGCCAGCCGTGTTGTCGAGCGTGTCGTTGCCGGTTCCGCCGAACATGGTGATGCTCGAACCGCCGCTGTTATGAAGCGAGCTGTTGCCGGTTCCGCCGACCAAGGTGCTGCTCGTGCTGCCGCTGGCGGAAAGGGAGCTGTTGCCGCTGCCGCCGTACATCGACACGCTCGTACCGCCGCTCGTGTTGAGCGAATCGTTGCCCGTGCCACCGAACATCGTGACGCTCGAGCCGCCGCTGTTGTATAGCGTGCTGTTGCCGGTCCCTCCTACCATCGTGACCGCCGTGCCACCCGTACTCGACAAACTGGAGTTACCACTGCCGCCGTACATCGAGACACTCGTGCCGCCCGTGCTGCTGAGGGAATCGTTGCCCGTGCCGCCGAACATGGTGATGCTCGAACCGCCGCTGCTGTGCACCGAGCTGTTGCCGCTGCCCGCATACATCGAGACGCTGGTGCCGCCCGACGTCTGCATCGTGTCGTTGCCCGTGCCACCGAACATCGTGATGCTCGAACCGCCGCTGGTGTACAGCGTGCTGTTGCCGGTGCCTCCCACCATCGTGACCGCCGTGCCGCCCGTGCTCGACAAGCTGGAATTGCCGCTCCCGCCATACATCGAGACGCTCGTGCCGCCCGTACTGGTCAGCGTGTCGTTTCCGCTGCCGCCGAACATGGTGATGCTCGAGCCGCCGCTGGTGTACAGCGTTTGCGTCCCGCCGCTGGTCGTCATCGTGTAGCTGCTGCCGCTGGCCGAGAGGGAGCTGTTGCCGCTGCCGCCGTACATCGACACGCTCGTGCCGCCCGACGTTTGCATCGTGTCGTTGCCCGTGCCACCGAACATGGTGATGCTCGAACCACCGCTGTTGTACAGCGAACTATTGCCGGTGCCTCCCACCATCGTGACCGTCGTGCCGCCCGTGCTCGACAGGGTCGCGTTGCCGCTGCCGCCGTACATCGACACGCTCGTGCCGCCCGTGCTGCCAAGCGAATCGTTGCCCGTGCCGCCGAACATGGTGACGCTTGAGCCACCGCTGGAGTAAAGCGAACTGTTGCCGGCGCCGCCTACCATCGACACCGTTGTGCCCCCGGTGGATGACAGGGTCGCATTGCCGCTGCCGCCATACATCGACACACTGGTGCCACCCGTGCTGGTGAGCGAATCGTTCCCCGTACCGCCGAACATGGTGATGCTCGAACCGCCGCTGTTGTGCAGCGAGGTGTTGCCGCTGCCCGCGTACATCGAAACACTCGTGCCCCCCGTGCTGACGAGGCTATCGTTGCCCGTACCGCCGAACATGGTGATGCTCGAACCGCCGCTGCTGTGCAGCGAGGTGTTGCCGCTGCCCGCATACATCGACACGCTCGTGCCGCCGGTGCTGATCAGACTATCGTTACCCGTGCCGCCGAAGAGGCTGATGCTCGAGCCGTCACTGGAATAGAGCGAGTTATTGCCCGAGCCGGCCTGGATCGAAACGCTAGTGCCCCCCGTGGTACTGAGCGAGTCGTTGCCGCTGCCGCCATAGAGCGAGATGCTCGTGCCGCCGCTGGCCGACAAAGTCTCGTTGCCCGTGCCACCGAACAGACTGATGCTCGAGCTGCCCGAAGGAAAGATCGTCGTGCCGCCGGTGCCGGCCATCATGGAGACGCTGGTGCCGCCGCTGGTCGACAGCGAATCATTGCCCGTGCCACCGAACATCGTGACGCCCGAACCGCCGCTGGCGTAGAGCGAACTGTTGCCCCCGCCGGCGTGCATGGAAACACTCGTGCCCCCCGTCGCGCTGAGCGATTCGTTTCCGCCGCCCGCGTACATCGAAATACTCGTGCCGCCGCTGGCCGCCATCGTGTCGTACCCGCCGCCGCCGAAGAGGCTGATGCTCGAGCTGCCGCTGTGCGGCAGCGTGTCTCCGCCGCCTCCCGTGTACATCGAGACGCTCATCCCGCCCGTCGACGACAAGGAATCGTTGCCCGTGCCGCCGAACATCGTGATGCTCGAGCCGCCGCTGGCGTACAACGAGCTCTGGCCCCCTCCGGCCTGCATCGAGATGCTTGCGCCGCCGGTGGCGCTGAGCGAGGAGTTTCCGCTGCCGGCGTACATCGAGACGCTCGTGCCGCCGCTGGCGATCATCGAATCATTGCCCGTGCCGCCGAACAACATCGCGCCCTTCGCTCCGTCGACCTCCAGTTTGGCCGCCTGGCCGGCCAGCGAGCCGGAAACGAGCCCGATATTGGAGCCGCCGGCAGCCAGCAGCGAGTCATTTCCGCCGCCGCCGTAGACGGTGCTGTTGGGGGCGGCGAAGAGCATGTCGGCGCCGCTGCTGCCCATCAGGTTCTGGAACTGCCCGGAGAGCTGCAATTGATCGTTAGCGTCGATCTGCTGCGTGCCGTTGCTGGCCAGATTGACCGTCACCGGCAGGCTCGATTGCGCAAAGCTGAGCGTGTTGTCGTGGTTGCCGGCCGTGATCGAAATCGGTCCGTTGCTCGCCGGCACACTCGGCGAGGTGAGCACCTGGAACAGGTTCGCGTTGTTGCCGTTTCCGCCGAGCAGGGTATCGCCTGTCGAGGCGTAGAGCGTGTTTGGCCCGCTCCCTCCCATGAGCGAGTTAAAACCCGAGTCGCCTTGCAGAACGTTGTTGCCGGAGCCGCCCATCAGGGTGTCGTGGCTTCCCAAGGCCGCTTCGACTAGTGAGACCGAGGCTCCGCTCCCGTCGATCGTGACACCGGCCCCTGTGGCGACCACGACGACCTGCATTCCCTGACCCGACGAAACCGTCGTCACGGTTGCGCCATCGACGGAGACGGTCGTCATGCCGCCGGTCGTCTGGAGGGTAATCGTCTGGTTGTCGCCAGCCGAGACAATCGGCGCCGTTGTGGTCTGGTCGCCGCCGTCGTCGTCCGTTACCCGCACTCGGACCGTGTAGATCCCCGGTTTGCCCGCCGACTCCGTGAAGGAAAAGCTCGCGAGGCCGAATCCGCTGGTCGTGGCCACGGTGCCGCCCTGCGGGTTGAAGGCCGTCCAGAAGTAGTCGAACTGATCGTCGTTGCCGGGGTCGGGCACGGCCGCCCGCATGTTGACGGTGGTGTCCCCCGCCGCGCCAACCGTCACGCTGCCGACCTCGATCGTCGGAGTCGGCTGAACGTGCGTCACACCAATGGTGATGTTGCTGGTCGCCGTGGCGCCGTTGGAATCGGTCGCGGTAGCCGTAACGGAATACTGGCCCGACTCGATCGGCGTGAAATTGAACGTCGGTCCGCCCGTCGTCTGAGTGAAGCCCTCAGGCCCGATAATCTGCCAGACGTAAGTCAGCGTGTCGAAACTGCCGCCCGGATCGGCGCTCGCCGCCGACAGATTGAGCAATGTTCCTTCAGGGACGGAAGGGTTTGGCGCGAGCACGGTGCCGCCGGCAGCGACGGTAATCGTCGGCGCGCTCGGCGCCTCGTTGACCACGTTCACGACCGTGCTGGTGGTGACGCCCACCGTGCCGTTGTTCACCGTGACGCTGACCAGGTACGATCCGGCCGTGGGGGGCGAGAACATCACCGCGCTGCCGCCGCCGCTTGTGGTGGTGCCGACCGAGACCGGCGCCGACTCGTCGGTGACGGTCCAGGCGTAGCTGTAGGCGTTCGGCGGAGTCGCTGTTGCCTGGACCGTGACTTGCCCGCCCTCGGTAAGGCTGCCCGAAGTCGCCAGCACCACGCCAATGGCCGGAGCGCCGACGTTGAAGGCCACGCTGCTGTTTGCCGTCTGCGTGCTGTCGGTCGCGGTCAGCGTGACGATATACAGCCCCATCTGGTGCGGCGTGAAACCGAATGTAGCTCCGCTGCCCCCCGCGATTGCCTCGCCGGCCGAATCGGTTACGGCCCAACTCAGGCTTGGGGCGTCGATCGTATCCGGCGTGCCGGCGGCCCCTCGTAGGCTGATCGAGGTTCCCGCCAGAACGTTGCCGGCCGGCGCATGGCCGGTTGTCGCGTCGGTGATGGTGGCCGTCAACGGCGCGTCCTTCACTTGAATGACGACGGGCGGGGCAATGCCGCTGGTTGTCCCGTCCGTCACGCTCAGCGAAATCTGGTAGGTCCCCTCGTCGTTGGGCGTAAACGTGAACGTCGGCTGGTTCGTCGGCGCCCCCGGATCGTAGGCTGCGCCGTTTTTCGTTACGCTCCAAACGTAGGTCAGCGTGCCGGTGAGGCTGCCCGAAGTTATGGCGTTGGCGAGCGTGATCGGCGTGCCCTCCACGGCGACCGCCGGCACCTGCGTTATTTGCGCGACGGGCGTGGCGGTGGTGACAAGCACGTCGTCGATTGCGGTGGCTGTGCCGCCGTTGGCGTCCGTGGCCAAAAGCTGGACGACGTAACTGCCCGGCGCGCCCGGCGTGAACGTGAAATCGGCCTGATTGGTAATCGTGCCGGCCGGCAGCGAATACGGCTGGCCGTTCTTGGAGACCGACCAGCCGTATGCGCTGATCGTGTCGCCAGCGGGCGCGACGAGCGTTCCGGTAAGCGAGATCGGAGTGCCGACAACGCCGGTGCCGGGCGCGGGGCCGGACGGACTGCCCTGGATGACCACCGCCGGAGCGGGCGCGGTCACCTTGATCAAAGCCGTGGCTTGAGCCGCGTTGCCCAGGCTGTCCGTTACGGTGAGGGTCACCGTGTAGGTGCCGATGTTGACCGGATCGAGCTGCAAACTCGGCTGGTTGGCCGCCCCGCCGAGGCTCAGCACCGATCCGGTGGGGGTCGTCACGTTCCAGTTATACGTGTAGGTGGCGCCGGCGTTGGTATCGGTCACCGAACTCGTTAGCTCCAGCGATAAACCCTCGCTGGACGTGGCTGGTGCATGGATGGCTACGCTGATGCTGGGGGTGGGAGCGTCGAGCGCGAACTGGGATGTGTTGCCGGCTGGGTCGGTCGCCGTGGCGCTGAACACCTGCTGCTTGCCGCCGTTGGCTAGCGCGGTGCCGTCGTAAAGGATCGCGTCGTTGAAACTTCCCGCGCCGTTGCTGTCGGTGCCGAGCGTGATCGAGCCGAGGTAAGACTCTCCCTGCCCGTAGCCGCTCGGATCCGCGGCCGGGTTGGCGTAGAAATCGACCACGTAAGTCGTGTTGGGCGCGGCGTGAAGCGTCCCGACGATCGTCGTCACGGGAGAGCCGCCCTGGTTGCCGAAGGTGACTGTGGTAATCACCGGGTACGGCTGGTTGCTGTTCCCCCCGTTTGCGAGTTCGATACCGAGGTTGCCGTTGGCATAGATGCTGTTGGCGCGGCTTGCGTTGCCGGTGGTGGTCGATCCCGCGATCTTCACGCCAGACTGCGAATTGAACGCAATGACATTGGCTTGGCCGGCCGCCGTGCCGCCGACGACGTTCCCGGTTGAGCCATTTTGGATCCACACGCCCGGCCCGCTATTTCCCAGCGGGGTGGTCCCGCCGGGAGTCGTCCCGATCAGGTTCCCCCGAATGATGTTATTCGAGGAGCCGGGCGGAGTTTGCAGGCTGCCGCCGACGTAGACGCCGGCTAGTTGATTGCCGGACACGACGTTGTCCAGCGCCGAATTGCCCGAGGAACTGTCAACAAAAGCAATGCCCGTCTGGACGTTGGCAAGGCCTCCCGTGCCGGCGGCGTTGAGACCGACCCAGTTCCCTTCGACCGTGTTCCCCGTCGTCCCGGACGACTGAAACGCCACACCCGCAAGCGCATTTCCGGAAATCACGTTTCGGGCGGCCGCCGACGCCCCGCCGATGGTGTTTGATTGGGCCCCGCTGTCGATGAGAACGCCGGAGTTGCCGTTGGCCAGGGCGGCGGTTCCCGCCGCATTGGTGCCGATCTCATTGCCGGCGACGGTGTTTGAGTTAGACCCAGCGCCCGTGATGCGCACACCTACGCCCAGATTGCCCGAGAGGACGTTGCCGGCGCCGGCCGTTGTGCCGCCGACCGTATTGTCGTTTGCACCGGAGGCGAGCCGTACGCCATCTCCACCGCGATTGGGCACCGCCGCGGTCCCCGCAGCGTTCGTGCCGATGTAGTCGCCGGCGATCTTGTTTCCCGTTGCCGCGGCACCCGTCACCAGCACGCCCTGGGCGAGGTTTCCGCCGATCACGTTCCGCGCAGCGATGTTCGTGCCGCCGATGGTGTTAGTCGCCGTGCCGCTGACGTTAACGCCATTGCCCGCGTTGGCCAGCGCGGCTGTTCCGGCGGCGTTGGTACCGATGTAGTTGCCGGCCACAGTATTCGATCCGGTGCCCGAACCGGTGATCAAAATCCCGTCAGTCGCGTTGCCCGAGATCACGTTTCGCTCGTCGGCGTCTCCTTGGCCGTCGCTGTTGGTGCCGATGCGGTTGCCTTGCGAGCCGCTCACGTCCGTCGTGAGGATGATGCCCGTGGCCCCGTTCGGGAGAGCGGCGGCACCGGTCTCGTCAGTGCCGATATCGTTGCCGGCGATCACGTTGTCGACCGCATCTTCCAGATACATGCCGTCGAGATGGTTTCCCGAGATGAGGTTGCCCTCTTCGATGTCGAGGCCTCCCTTCAGGCCGTCGGTGCCGATGCGATTAAACGCGGCGCCGGTCGTAATCGAGACGCCCGAATCAAAGTTGGGCACGGCGTGCAGGCCCGTCGCGTCAGTGCCCAGATAATTGCCCGCTACGACGTTGTAGTTGGTACCCGCTCCGGAGATCGAAACGCCATCAAAGCTCACATTGCCCGAGACGACATTGCGCTCATCGCTGTCGGAAATCCCGTCGGCGTTGGTGCCCACCAGGTTGTACTGAGCGCCGGCGCGAATGCGCACGCCGCCCCGATGGTTGGCGATCGCGTACGTGCCGGTGCTGTCCAGGCCGATGAAGTTTCCGGCCACGACGTTGCTGTTTGTGCCGGCGCCGGTGATGAACACGCCCCCGCCCGTGTTGCCGGAGATAACGTTGCCTTCGCTTGCGTCATTGACGCCATCTCCGTTGGTACCGATGAAGTTATGGTTGGCGCCGCCGTTGACGATCACCCCGGCCGTTGTCAGCGTGTTACCAGAATTCGGCAGGGCGGTGCTGCCTGCGGCGTTCACCCCGATGTAATTGCCCGCCAGCACGTTGCCGGTGGCCGAGGATCCGCCGATCAGCACGCCGTTCGTGGCATTGCCCGAAATGAGGTTTCCCGCCCCTGGGAGGCCGCCGCCGATCACGTTGTGCCCGCCGTTGATCGTGATGCCATTGCCGCCGTTGGCCAGCGCGACCATGCCCGTGGCGTCGGTGCCGATGTAGTTGCCCGCGATGACCGTGCCGCTGCCGTTGGCCGTCAGGTCGATGCCATCGACGGCGTTGCCGGAGACGACATTCCGCTCCAGGTCGTCGTTGATTCCGTCGGCGTTGGTGCCAATGCGCGTGCCGATCGTCGTGTCGACATAGATGCCGTCGACTCCGTTGGCCACCCGTGTCGTTCCGTCGGCGCCTACGCCGATCTTGTTGCCGGCGATGACGGTGTTGGTGGAGTTGCTGTCGAGGTAGACGCCGAACGTGCCGCTGCCGGCAAGCACGTTCCCTTCCGCGGCGGCGCCGGGGTCGGTTCCGTCCACGCCGATCCGATTGCCGGTTCCCCCGCGTACCGCGACGGCGGACGCGTGATTGGCCAGAGGGACCAGACCCGTGTAATTGGTGCCGATGAAGTTGCCGGCGACGATGTTGTCGCCGCTCTGGATATTGACTCCGTCGGTGCCGAAGCCCACGTCCCCACCGAAGCCGTTGCCCGAAATCAGGTTTCCTTCGGTCTGGTCATTGACGCCGTCGCCGTCGGTGCCGATGACGTTGCCTGTGGCGCCGCCCTGGATAGCCACGCCGCTACTGCCGTTGCCCAGGCCTTGCGTGCCCGAAACATCGGTGCCGATGTAATTTCCCTGGACCTTGTTCGATGTTGCCCCGCTGCCGGTCAGAAGGACACCGGTCAGGGCGTTGCCGGAGAGGATATTTCGCGCGGCGACGGTGTCGCCGCCGATGGTGTTGCCGGCGCCAAAGACCTCGACGCCGCTGCCGCCGTTGGCAACGGCGGAACTGCCCGTCGAGTTGGTGCCGATGTAGTTTCCAGCCACCGTATTGTTCGCGGCGCCGATCTCGGGCTGTATCTCGACGGGCTGCAAGGCTCGATTGAAAATCGAGATCTCGTCCAATCGGCCGACGAAGTAAGTACTCGCGCCAAGGAACGGGTTGCCGGGCACGTAGGTGCCCGAGCGCATGTCGCCGGTATTGCTGATGTTCGTGATTCCGGCCGTCGTACCGTGGCCGCGCTCGATGCCATCGATGTAAAGCACGGCCGTCGTCCCCTGGCGCACCAGGGTGAGCAAGTGCCAGTGGCCGTCATTCACGGTCACGGCAGCGGCGAAGGCGTTGTAGTTGTCCGAGGCGGAATCCTGGTCAAGCTCGACGTGCGGCACGCCGTTGAGAAGTTCAATGCTCCAAAAGCTGCCGTCAAAAGTCGTGTCGCGCTTGTTGAGCACGACCTGCCGCGCCGCGGTCGACGTCGTTTGAATCCAGAACTGGACGGTGAAATCCGATGTGCCGAAGTTACCGGCGTTGGGTCCGAAATCGACCACGTCCTGGCTGCCGTCGGTTACCGTGGCACCGGGGAAGGTGAAAGCCTGACCCACTCGCCCCTGAGAGTAGGTCACATCGCTATCGACGGTCGCGTTGTTCGCGCCCACGCTGTCGGCGCCGCTGGCGTCGCCGTGCCATAGGTCCGCGGCCCCAGATGCAAGCAAGGGGCCCGCCAACGTCACCCCGTTGCCGGCGTTTCCGCTGATGACGTTGCCTGCTCCGGCAACTGTCCCGCCCACGACACTGCCTTGAGCCGTCGAATCGAGGTAGATGCCCACTACTTGGTTTGGCAGGGCCGTGCCTCCCGTGGCATCGAGGCCGATGTAGTTTCCGGCAATGGTCACGTGCGACCCCTGCACGAGGATTCCGTTGCCGTGGTTGCCAGAGATCACGTTTCGCTCGGCGGAATCGTTCACTCCGTCGGCGTTGGTGCCAATCACGACGTTGCTGGCGCCGCTACCGACCCAGATGCCCCCCTGACCATTCGGCTCGGCAAACTCGCCCGTCGGATCGAGGCCGATGTAGTTGCCGTAAATCCAATCGTTGGTGGCGTTCGGGCTGAACACTCCGATGCCAAAGCCATTGCCGCCAGATTCCAGCGGGTAATTGACGATGTCGAAGCCGCGCACCATGACGTTCGGCGCTTGAATATTCAAACCGAACGAGCCCAGCGTGGCTTCATGGGCATTGACTCCGTCGAGCTCAATCAAGGGCGACCCGGAATAGCTCGCGCCGCCTTGGCTCCAACCGTCGAGGACTACCGGGCTGGTGACGACGGGCAGCGATACTCCGCTGCCTGCGTTAGTGTAATTGGGGGTGATGGTCCAGGTGCCCGTGCCCACCTGATAACCTGGATCGCTCGTCGGAATGTCGAACGTAATCAAATTCGCCCCGGCACCCGACGCGAGATTGGCGTTGTCGATCGCCTGCCGCAACGTGCCCAGCCCACTGTCCTGAGTGTTGATTACCTGGTCATTGAGCGTGCCTCCCGCGGCGATCGTAACCGGCCCACCTGCGGTGCCCGTAACGAGCAGCGTGCCGGCAGTGATCGTGGTGCCACCGCTGTAAAAGTTGTCGCCGGATAGCCCCACGGTGCCTCCGGTCACCGCGAACGCGAGGGCGCTTCCCTCGCCCTCCACGATGTCGCCATCGAAGGTTCCGGTGCCGTCGACGCTGAGCGTAGGAGTGCCCGCTCCGTTGTTGGTGGCCGTGCCCGACCCGGTGAATGCCCCCGTCACGGCGACGTTGTTGCCGTCAAGATCTACGGTGCCGTCGTCGAGTACGTTTCCGGTGAACGATCCCGCCAGGTAAACGTAGGCGCCGTCCGTGACGCTCAGTGCACCGCTGGCGTTGGTCAGCGTCCCCATCCCCCCGGCTTCCGTGCCGACGTAGTTGGCGAATACGTGGTTTCCGCTTGCCGTGAAACCATCGACCCGGATGCCGTAACCGTCGTTGCCGCTGAGGACGTTCTCTTCTCCGAACCCGCCGACGGTGTTTGCGTCCGCGCCGCCATAAATGTCGAGGCCGTTCCCCTGGTTGCCCACCGCCGCCGTTCCGGCCGCATTCGTGCCAATCAGGTTGCCGACGACCGAGTTGGAATTCGTGCCCGGGTTGCTGATCACCACGCCGTCGCCGTTATTGCCAGAAATAAGATTCCCTTCGCCGGGCAGGCCGATATCGTTCGTGTTGGCTCCGCCCGTGATGTAGATGCCGCTGCCGTTGGGAATGGGGAAGGAGCCCGTAGCGTCGGTGCCGATCGTGTTGCCGACGATCTGATTGTCGTTTGCCGAACTGCCCGAGAGATAGATACCACCGTCACTGTTGCCGGAAATCAGGTTTCCTTGCGCGGGATCGCCAATCGTGTTGTCGCTACCATGAAGCTCGATGCCGATGCCGCCTTCGTAGATCCCTAGAGGCGCGTCGCCGGCGGCGTTCGTGCCGATCTTGTTGCCGAGGACCGAATTGCTGTTGGAAGTGATATCGAGCCCGTCCGTCAGGCCCATAATTACGTTGCCCGGCCCGATGGTCGTGTGGTCGGCACCCCTGTCAAGAAAGACGCCGGAACTCGTGTTGAACACAATGCTGCTGCCGGTGGCGTTGGTGCCGATCAGGTTATTGGCGATCGTGTTCTGCGTGGTGCCTGCGCCGCCAAGGTAGATCCCGTCGAAGTTGTTGCCCGATATCAGATTGCCGTCGGAAGGATCGCTGCCACCGATCGTATTGTTGTTGGCGCCGCCAACGATCTGGACGCCGCTGCCGCCGTTGGCAATCGCGCGCTCGCCGGCGGCATTGGTGCCGATGTAGTTTCCTTCCACCATGTTTCCCATGGTGCCATTGTCGGAGATATAGACTCCGGCCCCGCTGTTACCGGAGATGACGTTGCGAGCGTCGGAAATCGGGCCGCCGATGGTGTTGTCCGAGGCGCCGACGGCGATGTGGACACCGCTACCCATGTTCGCAACGGCGGCGGTTCCGGCGGCGTTGGTGCCGATTAGGTTCCCTTCGACCGTATTGCCGCTCGTGCCGATGCCGGTGAGATAGACGCCATCCAGATTGCCCGAAATCACGTTCCCGAAGCCGGCTATGGGTCCGCCGACCGTGTTGTTGCTGGCCCCGCTGGCGATGGTCACGCCATCGAGCGCGTTGCCCAGCGCGTTGGCACCGCTGACGTCGGTGCCGATGAAGTTGCCCTCGACGACGTTTTGCGACGTGCCGCCGTCAGAAATGGTAATGCCGCCGAAGTGGTTGCCGGAGATCGTGTTGCCGTCGCCAGCCCCGCCGCCAATTGTGTTGCTGCTGGCTCCGTTGTTGATCGCCACGCCGTCGAAGGCGTTGCCCAGAGCGAGCGTTCCTGTCGGGTCGGTGCCGATCAGGTTCCCCTTGACTTCGTTGCCTGTCGTACCGGGACCGCTGATGGAAACGCCACTGGCATTGTTACCGGAGACGACGTTGCCTTGGTTGACGGTATTGTTTTGCGCGCCGCCGTAGATGGCGACACCGTTTTGGTTGCCGAGGCCCGCGACGCCAGCAGCGTTCGTGCCGATGAAGTTGCCGTTGACCACGTTGCCATTGGTACCCGTCCCATTGATATCGACGCCGTCGCCCAGGTTTCCGGCGATCACGTTCGCGGCGCGACTTGCCTCCGTGATGCCGACGAAATTGCCCGTGGAGGCGCCAAACATATTGATGCCTCGGCTACCGTTGGGAATCGCCGTTGCTGCGGCGGGATCGAGGCCAATGATATTGCCTTCGACGTAGTTCTGACTGGCACTGGAAATGTCGATGCCATCGAAGGCATTGCCGGAAATGACGTTGGTGGCGGCGAGCAGCGGGCCGCCGATCAGGTTCTGAGTGGCGTTATTTTCGATGAGAATGCCCGTGTTGTTCGGCGCGGCGGCTGAGGCCAGCGAGACGCCGATCCAATTGCCCTCGATGACGTCGTAACGGGCGGCCACGCCGCTGAGGTCGATACCGGCGCCGCCAAAGTTGACGATGGACAGCCCGGTTATCAGTGTGTTCGGCGCACTGATCGAGAGGCCGTTGGCGCCCGCGGCGGCGTTCGTCCCATCGATTTCAATGGCCGGGGTACCGCCGTAATTCGTCGCCGAAGTTCCGTCGATCACGATCGGTACGGCGATCACGGGCAGCGATGTGTTGGGACGGATGACACTACCGGCGGGCAAATCGAATTCGATGATCCCGCCGCCGGCCAGGTCGGCCTGTTGGATGGCGTCTCCGAGACTGCCCGACACGCTGAAATCGCCCGATGTGTTGGTGACCGTGAAGACCGTCGGCGCGGCGCCGTTGAACAGCAATAAACTCGTGTTGGTCACCAGGCTGCTGAAACCGCTCGGCAACGAGAGCGCACCGGCCAAGCCGGAAGATGAGCCAAACACCAACGGCTGAAACGTCGCGCCAGCAGCTAGCGTGGCGATAAAGGACGTATGCACGCTAACCTGCCCCTGGATCGCGGCGTTGCCGGTCACATCGAGTTGCCCGTATCCGCCGGGCTGAGGCTCCCCTTGCGACGTGTCGAAAAGCGTGAGAACGAGTGCGCCCGTCGACATCTGGGTATAATTACCCTTAAGGTTGAGCGCGCCGCCATCCTGTTCGACCGTGGCGCTATTCGTCACATTCCCTTCGATCGTGCCGTAGCCATCCAGCGTGCCGCCCGACAGGACCACTCCCCCCGTGGCGTGCAGGGTGCCGCCAGACATATAGGTCTCGCCGGCGGTCTGCGAGTACACACCGTGACCGCTTGGACTCAAGACGACGAGTTCCCCACCCGCGCCGACGCTAACGTAGCCCGTATTTGTCAGGGAGGGGCCCATTAGTGTGAGGCCGGTATCGACTTGGAGGCCACCGCTGTTGGTGGTCAGGCCGTCGACGTCTGGGAAGGAGGCCGCCGCGCCGGATAGGCTGATGTGGGCCGCGTTGCTGGTGATGACAGCCCCGAGCGTCAGCGTGGCATTGTTTACATACCAGTAACCCCCGCTAAGGACATTACCCGATAGCTGGGCGACCGTGGCGCCGGACAGGTCAAGCGTGCCCGCGTCGACGTCAACCTCGTCCTGGTTATCGATGGTCAACGGCGCCACGCTCAAAGCGGCCGCGATACTGGTGGTGCCCGTGCCGGCCGTCTTGCCAAGGACTCCGTCGACCACGTTCAGAAACGTGTTCGTGCCCGACTCGGAAACCCACGACGCCTGACCGGACGGATCGTCAGCCGCGAAGTCGTAGTTCCCAAAATTATCGATCTCGCCGTCCGCGAAGAAAACCGTTCCTCCGGTCTGCGTGATCTGGTTGTTGTTCACCAGTGTCGTCGCCAGGGTCACGTCGCCGTCGATCGTCACCGTCCCCTCGTTGGTCAGGCTGGCGGTCGCCAGCGTGCCGCCACGGATGGTGGCCGTTGAAAGCAGCGTGGCGGAGCCGGCTCCGGAGAGCGTGCCGGAAAGGAGCTCGAAGTTGGTTACGCCCACCGTGCCGTCAACTTGCAACGTGTCGGTGGCCAGGGCCAGAGAGGCCACGTCCCCGGACTCGCCGTTCGCGACCGTAATCGTCGGAGCACCCGGTACTCCGATGAAGACGTGGTCGGTCGTGGTCGGGACCGCGCCCGTGCTCCAGTTCGACGGATTGCTCCAGTCGCCGCCGGCCGGATTGATCCAATAGTCCGTCGTGCCGACCGGGACGACGCCCAAAGTCATGCCGGTTGCGCCGTAGTAGGTTGCCAAGAAGGCGCCGTTGGCGAGCCGCGTGTTCTTGACCGCGAAGTCACCGCTGATGGAGCCGAGCGGCCCCGATTCGAACACGGGATAAAGCGAGCCGTCGGCAGGTGGCGAGAATCCTTCGTCGTCCAACACGTTGAGCGTGCCGCCTAAGGTGGCCACGCCGTCGACGGTCACCTGGTCAAACTGACCGTCCGCGGTCCCCCGCAGCAAGAGAGACAGGGTACCGCCCGAGTGCTGCGTGTAGTTACCGTTGATCGCGACCACCCCGTTGGGAGCGAACGTCCCGCCATTGATCGTCAAGTTGTCGGCAATGGTTCCAGGCCCGGTGATTCTCCCTCCGTTGATAACCACATTGCCGTTCCCGCTGCCGGCGCCCGCACCGCCGCCACCTGCGGCCCCGTCGAGCGTGCCGTTTTCGATCGCCGTTGTGCCCGAGACCTGGGTGTAGGTAAATCCTGCGGGGGCAACGAAGGTAACCCCCGGCCCGATGGTTACCGTTCCCGCGTTAGTGAAATTGAAGGCGTTGGTGGTGAAGGTATCGGAGTTGATGTTGAGGCTGCCCTGCACGTCGTTGTCGTCCAAATTCGCCAGGGCGGAATCGCCGGCGGCGTTCACGGTCAACTGTCCGCCGCCCAGGTTGATCGTGGCGTCGTTGGTCCGAATGTCGTCGCCCGTAAGCTCTAGGGTGCCCGCGTCCACTTCCCAGGTGCCGCCGGTAAGCACGCCATTCGCGAAATTCGTGATGCCTCCCTGCGGACTCACAACCAACGAGCCGCCGCTCACGATCACCGCGCCATGATTCGTAAACGTGCCTGCCGGATCGATCACGAGACCGAAGTCGCTCGTGATGCTCGAATCCGCGTCGTTAATGATCGCATCGCTGGCTGCGCCGGCGGTCAGTTCGCCCTCGATGCCGTTCAGAGTGGCATCGAGAAAGAGCACCGAGTCTCCGGCACCCGTCGGATCGATGGCGATTTGGTTGGAACTGTTGATGCCGAAGGTAATGGTAACGCCTTCCACGCTCACCGCCGTGCCGTCGAACAGAATCTTGCCCCAACTCGTGGGGTCGACCCCGAGGGCGATCGTTGCGTCCCCGCTCAGAGCCGTGCCGACCCCTTGATCGATGCTGAGCGTGCTGTCGCCCTCGATCGCCAAGGTGTTGAAGCCGGGTGCCGAGCCGACCGTGAGCGACTGCACCGACACATTCTCACCGCCCGAGATCAGGACGGTTCCGGAGAGCGCGGGCACGTTGATCAGCGCGTTGTCGTGGCTGGTCGGAACTCCGTTACTCCAGTTGCCGGCCGCGTTCCAGTCGCCGCCGGCGGGGTTGGTCCAATAGTCAGTCGTGCCGGCTGGATTCAGGCTGAGAACCAGGGCGTTCGCTCCTGACGGCTCGTAGTTGGCCAGATAGTAGGGCGTCAACGAGTTGCCGCCAGACAGGCTCGTATTGACCGTGGGGAATTCGCCGTTGAACGACGCAGCGGTGACCACGTCGAAGAACTGGCCCAACGGGGGAGAGAACCCGCCCGTGGCCTGCACGTCGAGCATGCCGCCAGAGTTGGTGGTGCCCGTGACGTTCATCTGGTCGAAACCGCCGGCGAACCCCCCGCCGATGTCGATCTTCAGCGTGCCGCTGGGTGTTTGGGTGTAGTTGCCTTGGATGTTGATGGTGCCGACAGTTCCGTCGCCGCCGGGCGTGAACGTACCCGAGTTCGTCACGTCGCCCACGATCGTCCCCGAGCCGGTGAGCGTGCCGTTCACAGTCAACCCGTTTGTGACCGTCAGGTTGTTGAGGGAACCGGCGACGTCCAGGCTGCCGTCGAGAAACAGACTATGAACGGGGCCGCCCGTGTCGAAGGTGACGCTGTATGGACTTCCGATATAGACCGAGTCGGTGCTGGCCGGCGCCACGCCCGTGCTCCAGTTGCCGGCCGTGCTCCAATTGCCGCTGCCCGGCCCAACCCAGTAGGTCGTAGTCCCCGCCGGCAAATCGAGCAAACCAAAGGCGGTGGACGCGACCTTCGGGGCGAGGATGTCTCCGCTGGCAAAGCCGGGGTTGCCGATGGATGCGAAGCTTCCCGACACCCCGGCAGCAGCAGTGATCACGTAATAGGTGTTCCCCCGGGCCGACTGAAAACCGGACAGGGCGGTCGGGGACAAGGTGCCACCCAAGTTTGCGGTCTGGGCCACGATCCGGTCGAAGCTGCCAAACGTCGTGCCCGCAATGTCGATATCGAGAGCTCCCGTGCCCGACTGGCTGTACGAACCTTGAATCGTGAGCGTACCCGTCTGGCGTATACCTCCGGGCGCTACCGTGCCGCTGTTCGAGACGCCCCCGTTGATCGTGGCGTTGCCCGCCAGCAAGCCGGCGTTGGCAAGCGTTCCGCCAGCGGGCGTGAGACTGTAGCCGTTGTTGACGGTGAGCGAACCCGCGGCGGCATTCGTCGTCAGGCCTGCCAGAGCGTCCGTCGTGCCGCTCGAGGCGTTGTAAATGTGCGACGTGTTGCCATCCAACACAATGCTGGCGGCGTTGGTGACGATGTTGTCGCCGCTGAGCCGCAAGACGCCGCCGCTGACGGCCTTCCACGTGCCGCCGGTCAGCGTTCCGGCAGAAAAATTGCCGCTGGAAGTCACCGTCAGACTGCCCCCGTTGATCGCTTGAATCGTGCCCTGGTTCTGGCCCGGACCGAGTTGCACATTGACGTTCTGGCCGCCATTAGCCGTGATCGTCCCCTGATTCGTCATCGACGTGCCGCCACCGATGAACCCTCCGCCGGCAACGATCGTCACGCTCGACGTGAGCGAGCCCGACTGAACGGCGACCTCATTGGAGCTGTTCGGGAAGAGCACAATTTGACCACTGCCGCTCAGTGTTTGCGAGTTGCCGGGCGCCGAAAAGAAGAGCTGACTCGCGGCGGTCTGAGTGCCGACAATCAGCGTCGCGTTGAGCTGCAGATTGTTCTGGATCGTCAGGCTTGAACTGTGGGATTGGAGGTCGAGGGGACTATTCAGCGTCATGTTGCTGAGCGTTCCCTGGGAGTTGACGATCAGCGAAGCAAACCCGTCGGTCGAAAACGTCCCGTTACTCAGCGTGCCGCTGACCAGGTTCCAGCTCCCGGTCGTGGTGCTGGAGAGCGCCAGATTGCCACTAATCTTTCCCGTCAGGTTGACGGCGCTCGACGCGTCGCGAACGAAGGCCGGCGCGGCCTGCGCGGAAGAGCTGACGTAAGCGGCCCCCAGGCTCGCCTGAGTGAAGGTGCCATTTAGATTGACGACCGAAAAGGTCGACTGGATCAGGCCATTGTTCGTCCAGGTATCGGTGATCGAATTATCGAGCGAGAGGGTACCGCCGCCCGAGATACTGATCGTGCCGCTGGACGCATTCGTCCAGTTCGACCCATAGATGGTCAGACGCGGGCCGTTGATGCCTTGGATGATACTCTGGTTCTGGCCGGTGCCCAACTGAACCTGCACCGTCTGGTTCGCTGCGTCGGCGGTGATCGTTCCCTGGTTCGTCAAGCCTCCACTTCCGCCGATGAAACCTCCGTGCGCGACGACAGCCACACCGGCGCCGATCGTCAGCGAGCCCGCCGGAATTGAGAGCTGGTTGCTGGAATTCGGTTCAAGCAGGATCTCGCCGCCGCCCGAGGTACTCAGCGTCTGGCTAGGACTGGCCCGGAATTGAAGCGAAGCCGCAGTAGTTCCGGTCGTGTTGCCCACTTGCCATGTAGTATTGAGCGTCAGGCCGCCGCTGATCGTGAGGCTGGCGTTGTTATTGATCGTTAGATCGACCGGACTGTTGAGCGTGACCGCGTTGAGCGTGCCGCCGAAGGTGGTGGCGATGAGGCCGTCGAGGCCGGGTATTGTGTTCTCGATCGAAAAAGCTCCGCCGTTGAGCTTACCCCCCAACATGAACCAGGGCCCGGTGGTCGCGACGCCCAGCGAGAGTGAACCGTCGATCTCGCCCGTCAGGTTGACGGTGCTATTCGCATCCCGCACAAAGGCCGGAGCGGTCTGAGGCGCCCCGCTTACGTAAGTCGTGCCGAGGCTGGCTTGCGTGATCTTGCCGCCGATGTTCACCGTAGAGTGGTTCACTTGAATCAGCCCGCTATTAACCCACGTGTCGCTCGTCGGCGCGGCGTTGTCCAGAGAAAGGGTCGCGCCGCTGACGGCGCTGATCACGCCGCTGGCGGCATTCGTCCAGTTGGTGCCGTCGACGGTCAGGTTGGCCCCGCTGACCGTCGCCTTGATCGTGCCGAAGTTCGAACCCGTGCCCAGGGCAACGTTCAAACCCGGGAACGTTCCGTTGGCGGTGTTCGCGTTGATGATTCCTTGGTTGTTGAGCGCGGTCGACGGACTTCCGATGTGGCCGCTTCCGCCCGCGATCGTAATTCCCGAGCCGATCGTGAGCGTGCTGCCGCTGGAAAGGTCCAGCGTTTCGTTGTTCGCGGCCATCACGATCGTGCCCGTGTGGCCCGCGTCGGGGGCGATGGTCTGGTTGCCGTCGAACGTCAGCGAGCCGCCCGAGGCGGCCGTTCCCAGACTGACCGTGCCGTCCAGCAAGAGGGCCGGCGTCGCGGCGCCCGGGTTGATGCGCAGCCCGCCGCCACCCTCAATCGTCAGGGTCGAGCCGGCTCCGACCGTCACCTGGCCGATGATGGGAACGTTGGCGGAATTGTAGTCCAGCGACGCGCCCCCGCTGAGGGTGATCGTCTTGGCCGCCAGGGTCTGAGCGTTCGTGTGAAACGTGACCGCGCTGCCGCCGCCGATCACAACGTCGGACGTCGAGGTCGGCACGCCGTTGTCCCAGTTGCCGACCGTCGTCCAGAGCCCGTCGCCAGCCGTGCCGGTCCAGTTGTCGGCGCTTAAGAGCGCGATCGGCTCGAGCCGCTCGAAAGGCCAGCTTGCCGACTGGCGATAGAGATCGCCGTTTCGATGCCGCCGCGGGCCGCGGCCAAAGGAGAACCAGCTTCCACCACGACGGCCATGCCGTAACCGGACGGACCGCGCCAACCCGCTCGTTCCCAGGAACAAACGACGCAACCATGCGCGCAAAGAGAACATCGAGGCACTTCCAACGTTGGAAATAACGCCCCGATCAGCCACAGCTCGTCACGCAAGCCAGGCCATGCCAGCTCGTTCTAAAGGGGGAGTTTATCCACTCCCCTTGTCGATGCAAGCGAAAAGCCCAAAAAGCATTCCCCCGTCTCTTCCTTTACGGCGTCGCGCGTATGGCGATGGCAGGCAGGGGGGGTGGACGAAATCAGCCGGCGTCCTTCTCAGCCGCCTCCGACTTCGCCGGAGGCATGGAAGGCGCGGCGCTCGATTCGTCGGCGCGGTCCGCGTTCAACCAGGACCGAAGGAGGCCGGCCACCACCACAATGACCACGGCGGTGATCACTGCGGCTCCCGTCCACAACAGCCGGCGCTGCCACGCGCTGCGTTCTCGCTTCGTCTGAAAATCGACCAAACGATGCGTGAATGCTTCACCTAAGCGCCACGGCGCCGACCCGCCCGGCCGGTCAGTTACCGGCTGCTTCGAACCAACCCTGGCTTGCTGTGTCGACGGCCACTCGACCGCCCCGGCAGCATCGTCGACCGGCCCGCTTCCGGCCGGGCTCCGGGTCTCGGCCGGATGATCGTCCTCCGCCCAATCGTCGCGCAGCGGTTCGACGGCTAGGACGCTCTCAGAGTCGTCGGCGGCGGTGGATGGTCTCTCCTCCGCCAGGCGGGCTTGTCGCGACCGCAACTCGGCCATCTTGGCGATCATCGTGCCCTCAACGGAAGCAAGTTCACGGCTAGCCGACTGCAGGCCCTCCCGCACCTGGCGGTCCAGTTCGGCGCAACGGCGAACGGTGTCGTCGGCCAGCCTGGCCAGTGCGCCCTCCCAGGGACGCGCGTCACCTGCCTGGCGGACAAGCTGCGTCTGTTCGCCGATCTGCGCCAGTTCGCGCAACACCCGTTCTCGAAGCTCGGCGACTTGCGCCCGATGGTCGCGGTCCAACTCGCGCTGCTGACGCAGGGCCGCCTCCAGGCGCTCCAACTCCTGGCGAAGCGAGAACAGCTCGGAATCGATCCTCGCGGCGCGCGCGGCGGCCACCTCCCGTTGGGCCGCCAGCTCCACCTCAACGGCCGCCAGCCGGTCCTCCTGCGATCGTACCGGCCGGTCAACAAACTTCGTGTCCCCCGTCAGCGGACGTGTTTCGACCAAAACAGCCGGCGCCAAAGCGCCTGACGACGGCCATTCACTCGGGGGAACCGGCGGCAATTCGGGCCGCGCACCCGGGACGATGCGCCCCGCATCGCCCCCGGTCCCGTGAGGCGGCGCAATAATCTCGTCCTGCGGCTGAGGCGCGTCCACGCGACGCTCCCGTGCCAGGTCGTCGGCTTGCCCCTCGACGACGGGAGCTCGCCTCGTGCTGCAACTGTCCGAAAACTCGGCCCCGCCGACGCCCTGGTCGCCCGTCGATCCGCCCGCCGCGGTTTGAACATCAAGGTAACAGCAGGTTACCGTGCCGACGCGGAACTCCTGACCCATACGCACCAAGCTGGCATCGCAACGGTTCTCGCCCAGGCGCGTGCCGTTGGAGCTGAAGAAATCGATGAGCCATAGGTCATCGCCGTCCCACACGACCGCCCCGTGCGCCCGCGAGATCGTGGGATGCTTGATCCGCCAGGTGGCCGGCGTTTGCCGGCCGATGAGCGTCAATTGCCGCTGCAAAACAAGATCCGCGTGGCTGCTGCGGCTCTTGTCCGTGAACATGCGGATGCGAGGGACGCGCGGCCCAGCGCTTCCTTTCGACTGGGGATCCGACAGGCTGGCAGACCGCGATCCGGCGTCGACCAGAGACGCGCGTACGCGAAAAGGGCCAATCTCCAGCGTGGCGGAAGGAAGCAGCCAACCGTTCAAAGATCCTGCTGCCAGGCCGGCGCAGTACACGCCTTCGTTCGTCGCGTGCAGGTACAAGTGGCACGGAAGAACGGCGGTATCCGCCAGCTCGATTTCGGATCTTCGATCTCGCCCAAGCCGCGCAAAGGGCTTGGCAACGAGTACGTCGCCTGGAGGACGATCCGGCCCTTCGATCGTCACGACAAGTTGACGTGGACACCACCACTTCGCGGCAGCCGATGCCGAATTATCGGTCGAGGATAGCATCCTGAACGGACCGTTGGCGCATAACCCCCTTTTGACTGGTCTGAGTCTATCCTCCCGACGACGGCCACGATAGCCCCCGGCGCGCAACGGGTTGTGATTCAAGTGTATTTCTAGGCGATCTATCACAAACCGTGCTGCTTGCCCACAGCAAGCGCGAAGCGGTGAGCGAGGAAATGCTCCTTCGCTTATTTCCGGGCCAACTTGTCGTTTCCGTCGCGGTGGCTAAACTTAGTTCTGGACTGAGTTGGGGGTTAGGTGGATTGGGTGGCGGGCCGGTCTGGTTTGGGTGAGTGGACGTGCCAGAGATCAATGCCGCCTCGCCGATCGCCAGCGCGTCGTTGATTCTGACCAACCTGCCAACGGGTGGTTGGTGTCATCTCATCGAACAACGGCGGAAGGTGATCGGAAGGGCCGACGATGTCGACATTGCCGTGCCGACGCGCTTTCGTTCCGTATCGCGCAAGCACGCTGAGGTATGGCGCGATCATCGCGGCTGCTGGATCCGGGATCTCGGATCTAGGGTCGGCACGCGGGTCAATTGGGTCTGGATCGACCGGCTTTCGCAGGCGAAGATCGTCCCTGGTGACCTGATCAATCTGGGCGACCGTATTGAGATCCAGGTCGTGGCGGGCGAGCCGGCAAGCGATCCCTCCATCGACGCGATCGATGAGATTCTTGGTGGCTCGCCCAACGACGATCCGACCGTGGGGCTATCGCCCCGCGCCAGTCGTCGACAACTGATTCGCGAGCATATCAGCCCAGCCGAGACGGAGCTTTTGCTGTGGGTCAGTCGGGGTTATTTGGACAACGACGAGCTTGGACGACTCTTGCACCGCAGCCCACACACCGTCCGAACCCAGCTCGGAAGCATTTTGCGCAAGCTCGGTCTGCACAGCCGCGGGGACATTATCGGCTGGCTGCGGCGTCCGACACACGGCGATGGAGCCCCCGGAAACCGAGCGTGACTTCGCGCCACACCAAACTGGACCTGACCGTCGGGTTGCCGCGAGGTTGGTTCCTATGCGGTTGCCGGTCCCGCGTGGCCCGAGGCGGCCGGCGACTGGCGGCTTGCCGCCGTATCGACATCGCTTGTGGCCACCAGCCAGAAGCGAGTCGAGCCGATGCGAATCTGGTCGCCGTTTCGCAACTCGCAACTGGTTACCGACTGGCCGTTGACATGCGTACCGTTGACGCTGCCTAAGTCCTCCAGGCGCCACCCGCTTGATTGCCATGTGAGCCGGCAATGGTGCCGCGAAACCTGAACGTCGCGGACGCGAATATGGCAATCTCGCGCCCGGCCGAGAATCACCGTGTCCTGTTCGTGAAGCAGGTACGCCTCGGCCGCGCCCTGCACGGAAACGCGCAGCAGACGCCATTGCCGGGTGGGCGCATCGCTCGCGCCCTGCCCGCCTGTAGGAATCACGAAGGTCCTGGGATCTCGACCGTCGATACGCAGGATCGCCGGCGGAAGCTCCGCGTGTTGCGCGGCGGCCTGAGCCGTAATGTCCACCTGCGGTCCACTGTCGGCCTGATCGGTTTCCGATCCCACCTGATCCGAACGCACTTTCCAGGCCGCCGCGAACTGCGTCAACGCTTCCACGCTCTTCGGCGCGGTCTCCCGCGGTGCGGTCCCCGATTCGGCGGCCGCCACTGGCGCGGCCTCGGGTTGGGCGGTCGGCGTGGCCGCGGCCGGCAGCGACGGACCGGGCGCCTCTGCAACCCACCGCCCGGCAAACTCCGTCAGTTCCCGCGCCACCTCCTCCGCCGAGCCGAAGCGCTGCGCGGGGTCTCGCGCCAGCATGGTTTGGATGATCTGCTCCAGGCCGGGCGGAATCTCATCTCGCAACTCACCGACGAGCCTCGGCGCGTGGTTCCTCCTTGCTGCCAGACGCTCTTGCAGGTTCTGGCCCGTCCACGGCAGGTCGTTCGTCAGTAGCTTGAACAGCGTACAACCGAGACTGAAAATGTCGGCCCGGTGGTCCGCCGCGTGGCCGTCGTCGATCTGCTCGGGCGCAATGTAGTTGGGCGTCCCCAATAAACCGCCGAGAACGGTGATTCGCGTGCTCGTGAGGGCGTCGCTGAATTTGATGTTGGCCGCCCCCAGATCGGCGACCTTGACGTGGGGCAACTCCTGCAGCGAGGCACCGCTCGCCAGGATGTTGCTGGGCTTCACGTCCCGGTGAACCAGTCCGCGCTGGTGGATGTGGGCCAGCCCCGCCGCCGCTTGGCGCACGACCTCGCAACACCAGTCGACGGGCAGCGTGCCGCAGCGCTTCAGCCAGCGCGTCAAATCGTCTCCGGCCACGAACTCCATGATCAAAACGCCGCGACCGTCGAAACACTTGCTGCCGTACCCGGCCACGACGTGCGGATGGTTGACTCGCACCGAGGCTTGCGTTTCCCGGCGGAAGCGCGCGGCGGCGTCGGGCAACTGCAAAAGCGAGCGCGGAAAGACCTTCAAGGCCACGATCTGGCCCATCCGCGAGTGCTGGGCCTTGTAGACCGACGCCGCCCCTCCCTGTCCGATTCGCTGCAGGAGCTTGTACGGCCCAATGAAGAACGACGTCCTCCCCTCGAGCAATTGCAGACCTTGCCAGGCAGTGAGGAGACCAAGCTCCACCAGCCGGTTTACGCCCGAGATCTCGGCGCGTGCTCCGCCGTCGGAGAGCAACGCCCGAGCCTGCGTCCATTCGGCGCTCGACAGCAACCGCGTCTTCTGGAGACGGTCGACTAGCGAACGCTCACCCGTCCTCATGCGCTGCGTCTCCCAAGTTTTGTTTCCATCGCGGGCAATTCCCTCTGCCTCCCTTGGGTCGGTTACTTAAATTACAGGCGAATCGTCCTGCCGAACGGCAGCAGATCCGCATTCGCGGGTATCCATCTAGTCTTAAGTGACTTCTCCAACGAATTCAAGCTGGCGGGGGGAGTCCAGGCTCCCCGGAACGTGTCACTGATTTATTCTAACAAATACATATTTTATTCTTATCGCATCGAGGTGCAATCCGTTGCTTCGAAGCCGGGAAAACCGGGCACGTTGAGTCTTCGAGAACAGCTCGATGAGGAAATAGGGAACTCGCGAGCGCATTTATCTTGCAGCCACAGCGGCATTTAGGTAGGCTCCCGCCCGCGACGTTGACGCCCCTTTCCATCACGGTCTGATCGCGGCCGAAAGGAATGCCTATGGTGCCTTCACGATGCCTGTTGGTCGTGGGTCTCGCTTGCCTCGTCAGCGGCTGTTCCGACGCACGAACCGCTGCGCCACGTCGATTGAAATCGCACGCATTGCAGACCGGCAAGGCAAAGCCCATCAACGGAGCCGCAAATCCCGGGCGGCCCACGGGGCAGGTTGTGAAGGCGGCGCACGTTGAAGTGGCCAGCGAGTTGTCGCCCACCGCCGTCGCCCCAGAATTGCTCGACCAGGCCTCGGCGGCCGATTCGCGCGAGGGCGACTGGACGGACCACCAGCAAGCCGCGGACCGGGAAGCCAGCGAGGTCCTGACCGAGGCGATCAAGGCGCTGCGGACCAAGCTCACCGTCCTCGGCCACAATATGGCGAACGCAGACACCATCGGTTTCAAACGCAGCCGCGTCACACTTGAAGATTGCGGATACCAGCATCACAAGCTGCCCGGAGCCCAGGACGCATTCAACAACTACTCGCCAGTAAGCATCGCAGTCGGCCACGGCTGCCGCGTGCAGAGCGTCGACATCGATTTCTCGCAGGGAACCCTGAAAGAAACCGGGCGGGCGCTCGACGTAGCCATCGAGGGCGAAGGGTTTTTGCAGGTCATCGATCCATCAACCAACAATTTTCTCTATACTCGGACGGGCAATTTCGCCGTGAACTCAAACGGTGTCCTGGTCCTCGGCTCGGCCAGCACCGGCCGGGTCGTCCAGCCGCAGCTTACGATCCCCATCGACACTATGGGGGTCGTAATCAGCGCGGAAGGGAACGTGTCGATCCAGCAGTTCGGTCAGACACAGTTCAGCCAAATCGGGCAGTTGCAGTTGGCCAAGTTCCTGAACCCGCAGGGCCTGTTGAAGCTAGGCGAGAACCTGTACCAGGAAACACTGTCGTCCGGCGCGTGCATCTTCGGGCAGCCGGGAACGAACGGCCTGGGAACGCTGCGTCAGAAGGCCCTGGAGCGGTCGAACGTCGATTTCGACGAAGAGTTGCAGGCCTGGCAAGACACGCAACGGACTCTGAAGCGATTGGAGCGCATGTTGGCCGCGCCGGTTCGTTAGACCAGACGGTTCTGCGGGGGTTGCCAGGCCCTCACGGGCGAGCCGGATTGTTGCTACCATGAGGACGATTCCCTTACGCGTCCTCAACCCAGCAACCGCCCGCCTCAGCACGCCCTCTATGAACGATCTTGAAATCAGCGTCGAATGTTGTCGCCGCCGGCAGAAGCGACTGCTGTCTGAGATGCGGCAGAAGAACATCGATCTCGCGATCGTGCAAAGAACCGAGCACGTCCAGTGGCTGACCGGACCACGTTTCCCCTGGCTGGTCGAAGCCGCGGCGATGCTGGCGGCGGACGGCCGCTGCACCCTGATCGCGCCGCAGGAAGAACCGCTGGTTGCGACCGAAGAGGTGGTAACGTATGAGGCCCGGCGGTTGGGAACCCTGCGCAACGACCAGCGGGAGGCCTGCTCGGCAGCGCTGGCAAAGCATCTTTCCGGCCAAAGCAGGTCGAAACGCATCGGGGTTGAATTCTCCTGCTTTTCGCCCTATTTGTCGAACGAGCTTGGGGCGGAACTGGTCGACGTCGAACCCGACTTATACCGCCTTCGCCGGCGAAAAGAGCCCGATGAGTTGGCCCGTTTGAAGAAGGCCATCGGCGCCACGGGCAAGATGTACGAGCGGGCGCGTCAGTTAATCGAGCCGGGGATCAACGAGTTGGACGTTTTCAACCAGCTTCAAGCGGTGGCCGTGGCGGAGTTCGGCGAGATGATGACGGGCACGGGAAACGATTACGCCTGTGGAGAGAGGGGGGGGCCTCCACGGAACCGCCGCGCGCGGGACGGCGAGCTATACATCCTCGATCTTGGGCCGGCGTTTCGCGGCTATTTTGCCGACAACTGCCGCGCCGTCGCCGTCAACCGTCGCCCGACCGACGAGCAGTTCGCCGCCTGGGAACGACTTGCGGGCGTTTTTCCGCTGCTCGAGCGAACGGTGAAGCCGGGCGTGAGTTGCCGAGCGTTCTTTGAGCAGGTTAAGGCGTACCTCGATGAGTTCATGCCCGGCAGCTTCGATCATCACCTCGGCCACGGCATCGGCTTGTTTCCGCACGAGGCGCCGCACCTGAATTCGCAGTGGAACGACACGTTTGAGGAGGGGGACGTGTTCACCGCCGAGCCCGGGCTCTATTCGCCAGAGCTGCGAGCCGGCATTCGGCTGGAGAACGACTACCTCGTCACGGCGACCGGCGTGGAGTGCCTGAGCCCGTTCCCGCTCGAACTCTGATCCTACCGCTCCCCTCGCTCCCTCTCCCCGCGGGAGAGGGCCGGGGTGAGGGCGCATTACAGTAAGGGCTGGCCACCATCTATCACGGCGCAACTACCGGCGCGTTGGTCCTTTTGCTGGAACGAAAAAAGGACGGCATTCAGTGGCCACCGACGCGAGGCGACCGTAGACCCGCTGACCGCATGCGCCGCTCGACGATCTGGCCGTCGGCGAGCACCAGCACCTGATCGGCGTCTCGGATGGTGCTCAGGCGATGGGCGACGACGAAGCTGGTGCGGCCTTGCAGGAGGGCCGCCAGCGCCGCCTGCACGCGGGCCTCGGTGACCGTGTCGACGCTGCTCGTCGCCTCGTCGAGGATGAGAATCCGCGGATCGGCAAGCATGGCGCGGGCAAAGCAGACAAGTTGCCGCTGGCCCAGCGAGAGGCTCGTGCCACGTTCGCCCACTTGCGTCTCGAGCCCGTAAGGGAGAGCCTCGAGCAGGTCCAGACAATCGAGCGTACGAACGGCCGAAAGCACGTCTTCGTCGCTCGCCTGCGGCTTTCCCAAACGGATGTTGTCGAGCACCGTGCCACTGAAAAGGAAGTTTTGCTGCAGCACAATGCCGATCTGGCGTCGCAGCGACTGGCTGGTCGTGTGCGCAATGTCCTGGCCATCGATCAGGATGCGACCGGAGGTGGGCTGGTAAAACCTGGCGATCAGGTTGGTGATCGAGGTCTTGCCGCTGCCGGTGTGCCCCACCAGGGCGACCGTTTCTCCCGGGTTGACCGTGAAGTTGATGCCGCGCAGCACCAGCCGCCTGGGATCGTAACCGAACGAGACCTGCTGAAACTCGACACGCCCCGCGATGTCGGGCAAGGCGACGGCATCGTCCGCGTCGTGCCAATCGGGCCCGGTGTCGAGCAGCCGGAAGACGCGCTCGGCGCCGGCCATCGCCGTAAGCGCCTGGTTGTACTGGTTGCCCAAGACGGTGATGGGCGAAAAGAATAGGGCGGCCATAAACAAGAAACCGACAAGATCGCCCACCTCCGCGCCGCCGCCCACAAGCACCCGGTAACCGCCCACCAGCAGAAGGGCCGCATAGCAAAGCTGGCTGTTGAGATCCAAGAGGGGCAGAAAAACGCTCTGGGCCCGTGTGACCGCCATGTTGTACTGCGAATGGTCGGCCACCAGTTCGCCGAACACTTGAGCGTTCGCCTCTTGCCTCACGAAACCTTGGGTCACGCGAATGCCGTTGACCGATTCGGCCAGGGTGGCGGTCACCCGGCTGAACGATTCCTGCACGGCCCGGAGCGACTCGCTGAGGGCACGGTGGAAATAGCGGTTGATGGCCCACAAGAGCGGCGCCAACCCCAGCACGACCAGGAAGAGAGTCGCGTCGTACCAGAGCATAAACGCGGCCGCCACAAGCATCTGGCCAACCTGCACGATGCTGACGAACAGCACCTCCTGCACGCCCACCCGCACGTTCTCCACGTCGGACGTCATGCGGCTGATGATCCGGCCCAGTCGCGTCGCGTTGAAGAAGCTCATCGGCAGCCGCACGAGGTGTGCGAACAGATCGCGCCGCAAGTCGTGTACGACCGCCTCCCCCAGCTCCAGAGCAAGCCGCTGACGGAAGTGCATCACCAATTGCGTAAAAACGACAAGCGCCGCAAAAGCCAGCGTCCCCCAGACAACGCCCGTGGCGTCGCCTCGCGCTGCCGGCCCGGTGATGACCGCGGCCGTCAACCAGGTCAGAGCGGGGAGCTGCAACGAGCGGACGAATACCAGAAACAAGAGCCAATTGCGCTTGCCGCGGTACGGTCCCGTATAGAGGAGCAGCCGGGAGATCAACCGCATCTCCAGCGGATGACGATCCGCCTCACGCTCGTCGGGTCGCCGAATGATCAGCGTAGCAGCGACGCTTGCCATCAGGCGACCTCCTGCCGGAAGACGGTGACCGGCTCTTCTTGCCGGAAAAGTGGAGACTCCTCTCCCTCTTCCATCTGCAACCGCGCCGCGCGGTAGTAAGGGCCGGGCCGGCGAAGCAATTCCTCGTGCGTTCCCGTCTGCACGATGCGTCCGGCGTCGAGGACCACGATCACGTCAGCCCGCCTGAGCGTGCTCAATCGATGGGCGGTGATCAGCGTGGTGCGGCCCCGCATGGCCTGCTCGATCGCCGCCAGGATATCGGCTTCGGTATCGCGGTCGACGGCCGACGTGGCGTCGTCGAGAATCAGGATGGACGGATCGAGCAACAAGGCCCGGGCCAGCGCCAGCCGCTGCCGCTGACCGCCGGAGAGGTTCGAACCGTGCTCGCCGACCACCGTCTGGTATCCCTGCGACAGCGACTCGATGACCTCGTGCGCCGAGGCGAGTTTCGCGGCACGCTCGATTTGCGCCTTCGTCGCTTCCGGGTGTCCGAATGCGATGTTGGCCGCAACGGTGTTGCTGAACAGAAACGTCTCTTGAAACACGATGCCGATAGTACGGCGCAGATCATTGAGATCGACATTTCGCGCGTCGTGCCCGTCGAGGAGCACCCTCCCCGCGGTAGGGTCGTAGAATCGCGGCACCAGGCTCAGAAGCGTGCTCTTTCCCGAGCCAGTAGCGCCGACGATCGCCACGACCTGTCCCGGCTCAATCGTTAGGTCGATCTGGCTGAGAACCTTTTCTTCGCCTGCGTAGGCGAATGAGACCCCCTCGAACGCGAGACGGCCGCCTGTTTTCGGCAGGCGCACCGCGCCGGTGCGGCTCCGGATCTCAATCGGCGCGTCGAGGATCTCAAAGACCCGCTGTGCGCCGGTCAAGCTTGCCTGAATGCTGTTGGTGATATTCGTGATCTGACCGACCTGGTTGGCAAACTGCTGCAGCAGGTTGGCAAAAACGAACAGTCCTTCGCCCAGCGGTAGACGACCCTCGATGACCAGCCAGCCGCCGTAACCCAACAGCACGATCATGTTGACCTGCGTCAGCAGGCCCATCAGCGGCTGGAACAGGCTGATTCGCCAGAAGATGGTTTCTTTTTGCGTTTCGATGGCACGGTTGGCCGCGGCGAAACGGGCGATCTGCTCCTCCTCGCGGGCGAAGCCCTTGATCACCTGAATCCCCTGCACCGTCTCCGAGAGGTTCAGCACCAGGTCGTCGGTCAGTTCGCTCGAGCGCTGGTAAGCGGGGCGCACGCACCGCGAGAAGACAACGGCGGCGATCCACAGAAGAGGGGTGGTAGCCAGCGCCGCCAGCGTGAGGCCCACGTGCAGCCGGAGCATGTAGTACAGGTAGACGGCCAGGCAGAGGAGCACCGACAAGGTTTGCACCACGACGCCGTCAACGAACATCCGCACCGACTGCACGTCGCCGGCAACCCGATTGATGATCGATCCGGTGCGATTGGCATCGAAGAAGCGGAAGCTTAGCCGTTGCAGTTTGTCGTACACTTGCGACCGCAGGTCGACCACCACGTCTTGGACGAGTCTTCCCGCCGACATTGAGGCCGCGTACCGCAGCAAGGCGTGGATGGCGGACAACGCCAGCATGGCGGCCGCCAAGGCGACGATGGATGCAATCGGGCTGAACGCGGATAGCGTCTCTAGGCCCGGCGGCCAGTGCGGTGCGACGCTCGTGGGGTCGACCGAGTGGCGCAGCACGTCGATTCCCAGGCCCGTCAGACCGAGGGTGGCCAGCGAGAGCGCTACGAGCACGGCCTGCTGGAGGAACACCAGCATCGAGCGCCGCCGATACCGCCAGGCCAAACCGAGCAGCCGGCGAATGAGTTGCCAGTTCGTATAGGGCACGAGAAGAGCGCGAGAGGTCAGTGCTGTATCTTGGCCCAATACTTGTCGAAGTCGAATTTGGGGCTGTTATCGAGGTCGTGGCAGCGCATGCACGATTCGCGCTGTGACTCTTTCGTCGCTCCGGTCCCCGTGCGCGCGATCGCTTCGCGCAGCCGTCGCTGCAGCGTCTTGTCGCTCCCTTTCTCCGCGGCCGTATGTTCGGCTCCTGGACCGTGGCAATTCTCGCAGCCGCTGCCGTTGAGCATGGGCGTCTCTTTGATGCTGGCGTAGCCGCTCACATAAGGGAAAAACTCCTGCGGATTCCAGCCGGTCGCATGGCAACTGATGCACTCGGGGTCGAATTGACGCGGCGGCTTCACGTGAGTCAGAGTTTCGGTGGCATGAGCGTGCGGCGTTGCCTTCCAGACGGCGTACTCATCCCTGTGACAATCTGCGCAGGCCTTAGAGCCGACGAATTTGCCTTGAGCATGCGGCGCCGGGCGAAGCCCCAGCCCCTGCCAACTTAACTGCTCGAGCTCGTCCTGGTAACCGACCACCAATTCGTCAATCTCCGCGGCGTCAGCAAAACGGTGGTCGAGCGGCACGCGCTGAAAGCGAACCGGCTTGTCTTCGTAGATGCCCAGCGTGATGGCATACATTCCCTTGTGGCCAACCTCGATGAGCGTCGTCTTTGTGCCTGGGATTTTTTTCAACTCGTGCGGCGGCTCGTCGGCGCCATGCGCCATGACGGCAATGTCGAAAAGAGGATACGCCTTGGCTAACTCGGTGGTTTCCTCCAGCGTGGCGTGAGCGAGCAACACGTAGTGGTCGCACTTTTTCTCGGCGAGCTTCGGCACCACCTCCTTCAGGGCGGCCTTGGCAGGCATGAGGGCAATGTCATCGTTCGTGATCTGCTTCTGAAAGCGGTCGCCCAGCACAGACGTGACGCCAATTTTCATCCCCCCTGCCTCGATAATGCGGAAACGCGGAACATCGTCGGAACCAAGCTCGAACAGGCCCGTGTTGGCCGAGACAAACATTTCTGTGCCCGCGATGGCCGCCAGCAGACTTCCCGCCGGCAGCTTGAGGTCGTCGGGACCGAAGCCGACCGCCTTGTAATCCATCAGCTTCAGCCCTTCGACCGCTTTGGTGAACTTGATCTCCTGTTGCCGGTTGAAGCGGCGAATCAGGCCGCCGTTATCCAGCGCCACGACCGGCCACCCCTGTTCGCGAAGCTGCTTCAAAAAGGTGTCGCGCCGCCTTAGCCCACCCTTCTGATTCTCCAATCCCGCGCAGCCGCAAGGCTCGATGTAACCAAGCTGTTCGCCCGTAAAGACGAGAGCCAGCTTGGGCTTGGCCCAACCCTTGAAGATCGGGCCGTTCTGAGCGATAGGATCTGACAGGGCGGGGCTCGCTGCGCCGTCGCTGGGAGCCGCAGCCTGCGAAGCCGAGCAACCTGCGAAGACCAGGCAAATCAAGGAGACAAGAGTTGCGCGTCCCAGAACGTCCATGATTTGCCTTGGCCTTGCCTGTTACCTGCGGGTGGCGCCGCTCACTCGTCGGCGATAACGGCAAATCTAACCGACAGCTTCACGCCGCCCAACGCCGGTTTATTCGTAGGAATCTCGATTGTGGCCATTTTTGCCTCGCCCGGTCCCCCCATGTGGCTCACCAGCGGCGTGCCGGGAGGTATCTCGATCGTCACCGGCACCCGCACCACCGTCCCTGGCTTCAGCTCACTGAGCTTGCCGTAGGTGACTTTCAGCGACACGGGATCGCTGATCTTAGCCGGCCCCAGTTCCAGGTCGCCCAAATCGCTCCCGCGGATGATCAAATTCACGACCGTCTTCACCCCGTCAGATTGCTTGACGTGGCCGATGCGCAGATAGTTGAGATCGTGGTCCCAGTCCTTGTGACCGAAGCTCACCGGGCCGGTTACATCGCCGGTGATGGAAACGCTGACTTCAGGCTCCTCCTCAATATTGGTCGTGAGCTGCAGCGACTGGCCGATCGAGCCAACCGGCAGCCCCGGCTTGACCGTCACCGTCACGTCGATGCCGCTCTGCGCCTGGTTTTCAAGTTGGTCCTTGGTGAGGGGAGTCATCGTGATATCGAAGTAATGGCTGGTCGACTCCTCGGCGAGCTTGTAATTCGTAACCTCCAGGTGATCAGAAAAGTATGCCAGCAATCGGATCTTGGCCTGGGCCTGTGCGCCAACATGCACGTTGGTGAAAACTAATTTCTGCGGCTCGACGGCCAGCGGCCGAACCACCTTACCGGTAATGACAAAACGCAACTCATCGTGGTCCGGGTCGTTCGTTTGCACCCTGACACTTTGACGGAAGTGATCCTCGTGAGTATCGACGTTCCAGCGCACGACGATCTCGCCCGTTTCCCCCGGGGCGATGGGCGTTTCGGGCAGATCGACAAAGGTGCACTTGGTGCAGCTTACCGACGAGTTGGTGAACCGCAGCGGCGCCGTACCTTCGTTGCGCACCTTGAAAACGCGACGGTTGTCGAACGTCTTGTTAGGCAGGTTGCCGAAATTGAATTCTTCTTCTTCGGCCACAGCCACCGGCCTCGCCTCAGGCTCATTCGGCGACGTGGCAGTGGTCCGCGACGCCGCATCGTCCGTTTCGGCAGGCAAGTCAAGCGAGAGGGCTGACCACCCCAGCGGCGTGCCGAGGCGCGCCAAAGATGCGGCGGTCGTGACCAGCACCCCCACCACAACGACGAAAGTCATCGTCAAGAACGTCTTCATCGAACAAGTGCTCCCCGTGGAACCGGATAAATATGAAGTCAGAAAGAAAAAAACTCGGCGCCTATTCTAGCAGCTTTGCTACGCATCAGGTCAGGGGGCGGTTCGCGCGACTTGTTCCACCACCCGGACCAGTTCGCGCGGCAATTTCTGGTCCAGATGCGGCGTCTCTCTGTGCAGTTCAAGGGCGACGATCGCCTCGCGGCGCGCGTCCGCGTGATCGGCCGCCGCGAGAGCAATCGCCAGGCTGGCGTGCGCAAGCGGGTAATTCGGATACAGTTCGACCGCACGACGATAGTGGGTGACGGCCTGATCTAAATGCTCCCGCCGGAGTTGTCCGCCGGCCGACTGACGGTAGGCCGCGAAGTCGCGGTCCGCCGCCTCCAGCCAGGCGGAACTCGAATGGGGCCGCCGCCGCAAAACCTCTTCTTGCTCTTGCCGCCAGGCGTCCGACGACTCGTCCCTCGGGTCGGCGAGCCAGCGAGCGAAATCCGCCGCCGCCAACTCCCGCCAGGGTTCGTCGGCCCATGCATCGGCTTTGGTCGCCGCCAACAAGTGTTGTTTAGCCTCAAACGGATCTCGCCCCGCCAGCCCCATCGAACTCCGGCACTCAAGCACGGGACGGTAGGCGGTCACATAGCACATCCCCACGAGCCCGGCCGAAGCGGCAGCCGCACAGCTTATCGTCCACCGCGGGGCAAGGCGCGGCCGGTCGTCGCCCCCGCCGCCCACCGCCAACAGAAGCCAAAGCGACCCGGCAACGCCGGCGAAACCGATCCCTCCGGCCGCCAGCAGATTCAAAAGCAGCGCCGCTGCGCAGACCAACGGCACGCCCCTCGGGAGTTTCCCGTGTCGAATCCACGGAACGAAAATCGCCGTCACCATCGGCAGGATTGCCCCACCGGACAAAAGCACCCGCGCGGGTAGATCAACGCTCGAAAACAGGCCCACGGCGAATGCGAGCACCAGTCCTGCGAGCCCTCCTACCAAGGGAGCCACGGAGACAGGGCCAGCGGCGTCGCCTTGCGAATTCTCCTTGGTCGGGTTCGCGCCGACCCGACGCGATTCGACCGCGGCGGCCAGCAGAGTCGCCGCCAGCGCGACCAGAGCCGGCGTGCCGCAGGTGGCCCAGATTTCAAAGGCGAAGTTGTGCGGATCGGCCACCACCTCGCTTGCCTGCGGGAGTTTGAATCGCGTGTATTCGTCTTGAAAATTGCCCGGTCCGCAGCCGAACCAGGGATGCTCGTAGATGATGCCGAGGGCGCCTTGCCAGTAATGCCAGCGATAGCTCATTGACTTCAGCGCTTCGGTAACGACCTCGCGATCGAGCGCTCCGGAGACGAATCCGATCGCCAGCATGATCGCGGCGACTGCGGCCGCGCCGACCGCGATCTGCCAACGCCGCCGCCGCGTATGCCATCCGGCAAGCAGCAGGGCGGCAAACCCTCCGAGCACCGCCAGGTATCCGGCGCGGCTCTTGGTCAGCACCAGGCACAGCGCCATCGGCAACGCCGCTGCTAAACCTGCTCCCCAACGTCCGACCTTGGCCGCCATCTCCATGCGACCCGCCAGCCAGCCGGTCGCAAGCGTCATCAACAACCAGGGGGTCAGGAAACCGGCCAGGGAGTTCGCCAGGGCGAACGTGGCGGTCGGCTCGCTGCTGCGCAGCCGCTCTTCAAATAGCATCCGGGCCGCCGAACCGGGCGGAGCGTCGATCCTTAGTTCCCGCAGCACCTGATCGGGACGTGTACGATAAACCTCGCGGGTCGCCGGGTGCTCGACGGCAAACTGGTAGATTCCGTCCAGCGACAGCGTCAGGGCGAGGCCGATCATCACGACACAGGTAGCCCGTTTCTCCGGGCCGGAGTGCATCAGTTGGCGTAGCAGCAAGAAACCGATCCCCAAGCCGGCCCACTCCCAGAAAGCGTTGATTGCCGCCCGCGCGTAGCCCGAACGCGTCGCCAAATAGGTTCCGGCCGCTTGCCAGGCTAGCAGCACGATCCACCCCCAGTCGACAAGACCGAACCGCACCGCCACGCCAGGCTGCACGAGCCGAGCGAGCGACCACGTCGCCGCCAAGAGCAGGGTGAGCATGACGAACGGCAGACCGTCGCCGGCCACGATCGTGGGCGATTCCGAGGGCAAAAGAGGGCGCGCAACGTAGATCGCCACCAGCCCGGCGAGCAGGCCCCGGCGCAACCGCTCGGTTCGGTCCACCGTCGCGGATGCGACGGTCGGCTGTGTCGACTTGGCGCGCTGGCGTATCAAGGCGCGGCTCGTGATGCGGGCACTCGAAGGGGAACGTGAAAGGTCCTCATTTCGAGTCTCGCACGCCTGGCGCGGCAAGGGAAGTCGCGAAGCGGCTCACTTCGTCCCGCTGGCGGCCGAATCGGGCAGTTCTTTGATGCGGATATTGCGAAAGTAAACCGCAACGGGGCCGTGACCAAGGAAACCGACGTAGCCGCGCTGACGCTGAATCCCAGGATGCGCCTTGAGCACATCGGGATCAGTGACCTCGTCGAGGTTCCCGTCAACGGTCACCTGGCCGTTGACCGTGACCGTGATATGCCGGCCGTCGCAGACAATTTCTTCGGTGTTCCACTCGCCCGCTTTTTTGGGGGCTCCCTGTTTGGCCGGCAACACCTTGTAGATCGATCCGTGATACTGGCCGGCTTCGAGCTTGCCGGCGTATTCCGGGGCATCGTCGTCGAGAATCTGACTTTCCATGCCGACGTAAGCCGCGTCGCCCTCCAGCGGGGCCCGCAGCCCCACGCCGTTGTTCCCGCCCGGTTCGAGCCGATACTCAAAGCGGAAAACGAAGTTCGCATACTCCTTCTTTGTAAACAATTTGCCGCCGCCATCAGCCGGACAGACAATCGTCCCGTCTTCCACGACATAACCCGGCCCCGCCTTGCCGATGATCTGCCAACCATCGAGGGTCTTGCCGTCGAACAAGGACACGAAATCTTTCTCATCGTCGGCCGCTAGCGACCGAACGGATGGTAACAGGGTCGATGCGATGACAATCAGCGGCAGGATGAAACGTGCGGACATGAGCGTGTCTCCGAGGCGGGTCCTAAGTCATTCGAGCGGCCTGTATTGTAGTTCGCCCGCCCGGCGCAAGCGAGTTGGTTTTGCCGGAAGCCGGCCGAGGCGCGACCGCAATGAGCGCGGAGCCGGTTCGTGTGAAGCCCGCCGCCCTCAAGAGCCCCCCGACGGCAAGCGCAACGCACGGCTATAATAGGTCGATGCGCGAACAGATCCACTTTGTCACGGGCCGCCTGGCGGAGCACTCTTTGCGCAGCGTGCTCGCCGAGCTGGCGCCGAAAGCAGGCTTCGACTACACGCTCGAAGTCCTCGGCATCACGGTGGCGGCGCTGATGACGACCGAGTGGGTCGCCCGCCGGCTGCACGTTCCGCCGGGCAGCACCCGTCTCCTGCTTCCCGGCTACTGCTCGGGCGATCTGGCGTGCGTAGAGCAGGCGGCGGGAATCGCCGTCGAACGTGGCCCCAAGGACCTGCGCGAGCTGCCCCGCTGGTTCGGCCAACAGCCGATTCAAGACTACGGCGCGTACGACATCGAGATCCTGGCGGAGATCAACCACGCCCCGCGCCTTGAAGCCTCGGAGATTCTTCGCCAGGCCCGGCTGCTCGTCGCGCAGGGGGCCGACCTGATTGACGTCGGTTGTAACCCGGGCGAGACCTGGGCGGGCGTGGGCGAATGCGTCCGGAGACTGCGCGGCGAGGGGTACCGCGTCAGTATCGACAGCCTCAATCCACACGAGATCGCGTCCGCCGTCAAAGCGGGGGCCGAATTGGTGCTTTCGGTGAACAGCACAAACCGGCAATTCGCCCTCGACTGGGGATGTGAAGTGGTCGTTATCCCTGACGTTCCCCAGACGCTCGCGGGAATGGACGAGACGGTCGAGATGCTCGCCGCAGCCGGGGTGCGGCTGCGGATCGACCCCGTTCTGGAACCGATCGGTTTCGGATTTGCGCCGTCCCTGCGACGCTACCTCACCGTGCGCGAAAAATATCCCGACGCCGAAATGCTGATGGGCGTCGGCAATTTGACGGAACTGACGGACGCGGATTCCGCCGCCATCAACGTCATGCTTCTGGGGTTCTGCCAGGAGCTGGGCATCCGCAGCGTGCTCACGACGGAAGTCATCAATTGGGCCCGCACGTCGGTTCGCGAATGCGATTTGGCCCGGCGGCTGGTACACTTTGCCGTCACAAACCGCTCGCTGCCCAAGCACGTCGAAACCGGGCTGGTGATGCTGCGTGATCCTGAGGTGCTCGCTTATGGCGACGCGGAATTGCGCCGATTGGGCGAGCAACTCAAGGACGAGAACTTCCGCATCTTCGCCGAAGGGGACAAATTACACATCCTCGCCGCGGGACTACACCTCGTCGGCGACGACCCGTTCGTGCTGTTCGACGAGCTGAAAGCGAGCGGCCGGGGGCGCCTCGATCCCAGCCACGCCTTTTATCTGGGGTATGAGATGGCCAAGGCGATCACGGCGATCACGTTGGGAAAACAATATCGCCAGGACCAGGCGCTCGATTGGGGGTTTTTGACGAAACCTGAAATCAGCCATCGACAGTAGTTGGACCGAAGCAACAGGTGCCATGGCTCCCGCGTCCTCGTTACCGATTGTGGAAGAGTTGCATCCGGTTCCGGATGCGGCGGAGGCGTTCCTGCGCCTGCGGGGCTTGCCCTATTGCCTATGGTTCGACAGTGCCCGAAAGCACCCCACGTTGGGCCGCTATTCGTTTCTCATGGCCCAGCCGTTCGACTATCTCGAGCTGCCCATCGACGGACCCGACGCACTGGCGACGCTGGCAGAGCGGCTGGCGCCGTACCAGTGCCCCTCGCACGCCGATTTACCTCCCTTCCAGGGCGGCGCGGCCGGTTTGATCAGCTACGACTTGGGCCGACAACTGGAACGACTGCCTGCGCCGAGGGTCGACGAATTCGGGGTTCCGGCTCTCGCCTTTGGTTTCTACGACGTCGTCATCGCCTGGGACCACGAGCAGCGGCGCGCCTGGATCGTGTCACATGGCTGGCCGGAACGCGGCGAGACAAGGCTTCGCCGCGCCCGCGAGCGGCTCGACGAGTTTCACGCGCATCTGGCGGGCGAACCGAAAGCGAGCTTTCGCGGTGTCGACGGCAGCGCCGTTCCTCGCGACTCGCTCGCCCCGCAGTTTGTCGTAGGCGGTGTGCCGGGTTTGACGAGCACGTTCTCGCGCGAGGCCTACCTGAAGGCAATCGGGCGGGCCATCGACTATATCGTGGCCGGAGACATTTTTCAGGTAAACCTGGCGCAGCGGCTTCTCTTTCCGGCACGCGACGATGCGAGCGACCTGTACCTGCGGCTCCGCGAGCGCAACGCGGCAACCTTCGCCGGCTACTTCGACCTGGGACGGTTCCAGATCGCCAGCGCTTCGCCCGAGCGTTTCTTATGTGTCCGGGCGGGGCAGGTCGAGGCCCGGCCCATCAAGGGAACACGGCAGCGCACCCGCTGGCCGGAGGCCGATCTTTTCGCCGGCGACGAGCTGCTTTCCAGCGAAAAGGATCGGGCCGAAAACGTGATGATCGTTGATCTCTTGCGCAACGATTTGTCACGCGTTTGCTGGCCCGACAGCGTGCTGGTCACCCAACTCTGCGAGTTGGAGACCTACGAGTACGTGCAGCACCTGGTTTCGGCCGTCCGGGGCAAGTTGCGCGACGACCGCCGGCCGCTCGACGTCCTGCGGGCCGCGCTCCCCGGCGGCTCGATCACCGGCGCGCCGAAGGTGCGCGCCATGCAGATCATCGCCGAACTGGAGCCGACGGCCCGAGGCGCCTACTGCGGCTCGCTCGCATATCTCGGATTCGACGGATCGCTCGATGCGAGCATCCTTATTCGCACGATCACGGCTGGCCGTGGCTGGTGGCAGCTTCCCGTCGGCGGAGGAATTGTCGCACAATCGGTTCCGGCGACTGAATATGACGAAACGTGGCACAAGGCCGAGGGGCTGCTGCGCTCTCTGGTATGATCCTGCTCATCGACAACTACGACAGTTTCGTGCACAACCTGGCCCGCTACTTCGAGCGCCTGGGCCAGACCACCAGCGTCGTGAGGAACGACGCCATCGACGTCGAGAGAGTGCGCCGCCTTGCACCCGACGCCTTGGTCCTCTCGCCCGGTCCGTGCGCGCCGGAACAAGCCGGCGCGTCGTTGGATCTGGTGCGCGCGCTGCATACGGAAATGCCAATTCTGGGCGTCTGCCTGGGGCATCAGACCATCGCTGCGGCCCTGGGCGGACGCGTGGTCCGCGCTCGCGAACCCGTTCACGGCCGCGCCTCAGACGTTTTTCACGCGGGCCGTGGAGTTTTTGAAAGCCTGCCGAGTCCGTTGCGAGCCTGCCGCTATCACTCGCTAGTCGTGGAGGAAGCGACGTTGCCGGATGAGCTGGAAGTTACGGCCCGCACGGGCGACGGAGTGGTGATGGCGATTGCTCATCGTAAGCACTGCCTGATGGGACTGCAGTTCCATCCCGAATCGATCCTGACCGAGCATGGCTACGAGTTGCTGGCCGCGTTTCTCGCCGCGGCCGGCTTGGCTGAGCCGAAGTGTCGCCCAGCCATCGCCGACGAGAGGAGCCCGGCCGCCAGCCGCCCTCTGCCGACTGCGCCGGTCACATTCTAGGCTTGTTCATCGCCTTTCGCTCGGCGAAAGGGCGTTCCTTCGCGGAGCGAAAGACGCATGCGAACGCCGTGGCTAGTTGCAGGTCGTTTGTCGCCGAGCGATTCGTTCCGGCCCGACGCCCCGCCGTCCGTCAAGCGATTTCGCGCTTGAAGCGTCATCCTACCGGGTGGTGCAATCCGCCCTCGCCCCGCCCCCCAAGAGAGAAAGAGGGTTCTCTTGCTAACCCGACCTGCCACGGCAACTTGACGCCCCCGCCGTGAAAAGTAGAGTTCCGATGCACCATTCCCTTCCAAGGCGACGCTCTATGCCCGAAACGTCTACCGACAGCATCCTGGCGAGTCTGGTCAACAACGGCAGCGCGGCCGGCGACGCTTGGGCGGCCCTGGCCGCCACCGAACCGGCCTCGGCCCCCCAAAAACCGACGGCGGCCGATTCCTCGTCCGGCAACAACAAGGACAAGCAACTCGACGAGTTGCTCGGGCGGGTTAAACGGATGGTGTCGCCTGGGACGGCTGCGGCGGAGGGCCAGGGCGAGTTTGTCCCGCTGGAGCCGGCTTCGCTGGGCGAATCGGGGGTCACCGAGGGCCTGCTCGAGGCCCTGGTGATGAAGTTCCTGCTCGCCAGCGGCACCGCATCGGGTCGCGACACCGCGGCCCAGGTCAAGTTCCCTTTCAAGCTCGTCGACGAGATGCTGCGGCAGCTCAAGAGCGACCAGATCGTCGTTTATCGCGATACGGCGCCGATGAACGACTACCAATATCAGCTTACCGATCTGGGGCGCGAGCGGGCGCGCCGCTACGCCGATCACTGCACCTATTTCGGAGCGGCGCCGGTGGCGCTCGCCGACTACGTGGCCAGCGTCAAGGCCCAATCGCTTACCCGCCAGCGGCCCACCAAAGAAGACTTGGAGCGGGCCTTCGCCGACCTGCTGCTCAGCAAGCGAATGCTGGCCCGCCTGGGACCGGCCATCAACTCTGGCCGCGGAATGTTTTTGTACGGGGCCCCGGGCAACGGAAAAACAAGCATCGCCGAGCGCGTCACGCGGGCTTTCGGCTCCAGCATCTGGATCCCACGAGCCATCAGCATCGAGGGAGAAATCCTGAGGTTGTTCGACCCGACGAACCACGAAGAGTTGCCCCTGGAAAAGTCCGAGGGTCTGATCGACAACCGCCACATCGACAAGCGCTGGGTCCGTATCAAGCGACCCACGATCGTCGCCGGCGGTGAGCTGACGATGGCCTCGCTGGAAGTGACGCTGAACACGTCGACCAACATCTGCGAGGCACCCCTGCAATTGAAAAGCAACTGCGGCACACTGCTCATCGACGATTTCGGCCGTCAGCGGATGACGACCGACGAGTTGCTGAATCGTTGGATCGTCCCGCTTGAAAAGCGGTATGACTTCTTGAACCTCCCCAACGGCAAGAAAATTGAAGTCCCCTTCGATCAGCTTGTGGTTTTCTCGACAAACCTGGAACCGAAAGACCTGGTTGACGACGCCTTTTTGCGCCGCATTCCCTACAAGATCGAGGTGCTCGACCCGAGCGAAGACGAATTCCGGCAGCTCTTCCGGGTTATCGCGCCCAAGATGGGCTTCACTTTTTCGGAGGAGGCCGTCGAGTATTTGATCCGCACGCACTATGTCGGGCGTCCCTTCCGTTGCTGCCAGCCGCGCGACCTCTTGTTGCAGATCAAGAACCTCTGCGACTTCCAGGGCGAGCCGCCGGTGATGTCGCCGGACAATTTCGACTTCGCGGTGGAGAATTATTTTGCTGTAATGCAGGCATGATCTACGTCGGCCTGCTGTTGTTGATCCTGGCACTCGTCGTCGGCTGGTGCATGACGATGCTCAGCATGCCGGGCAACTGGGTGATGGTGGCGGCCGTGGGGCTTTTTGCCTGGTTGGCTCCGCCGGACGGGCCCGACATCGGTTGGCCCGTGTTCTTTGTGCTCCTTGGGCTGGCCGTCCTCGCCGAGTTGCTCGAGCTGGCCGCCAGCGCGCTGGGGGCCAGCCGCGCAGGCGGAAGTCGTCGCGGCGCCGTGCTGGCGATTTTCGGCTCGATGGTCGGCGCCGTTGCCGGGGCGATGATCGGCCTACCGATTCCGCTCGTGGGAAGCCTGATCGCGGCCATCGTCTTCGCGGGCATCGGGGCGATGGCCGGCGCCATGCTGGGCGAGACGTGGAAGGGTCGCACGCTCTCCGAGACCTGGAAAGTCGGGCAAGCGGCCTTCTGGGGGCGGTTGCTGGGAGCGCTCGCCAAGACGGGAATCGCCACCGCCATGCTCTTCATTGCCCTCATCTCCGCAGTGTTTTGATGACGGAGATCGAGAGGCGGACGATTGGTCAAGGTTGCTTTGCAAAATCCTTGCGCCGGATACGCACCACGAGGTCACCGCGCTGGCCCGGCGCCGCGGGGCGACCAACGAGCGTTGGACCGTCACGCGGTCGCCTCGTATTCCCTCGACGGGAAGACGGAACGCCAGATGCGAGCGAGCACGCGGAAACGCGAGTCGCTGTACTTTAGCGCCTTCATCGTCGCGGCATAATCCGTGAGAAGCGTTTGGCAGGGCGTGGCCCCCGCCGGCGCGGGCACCTGCGGGCACCAACGCTGCAGCGCCGCCGATGCCAGCGCCCAGCCGTGGTTCATCAACGTCAACTGCTCCTGCTCGGTGAACGGGTTGAGGTCCGTTCGAACCTTTCGTAGGCGGTTCAGGACGTCGCCATGATATCCCGGAAAATGTGGGCCGTAGTCCCCGACGTCCGTACCGATCCCCCAGTAGCACCCGCCGTAGACGTGCTTCTCATACGATGAGATAAGCCATCGCTTGCGAACAGCCAACGCCTGATTGCCGACGATGCCGCTGGCGCGGGAAAGGCGGGACACCGACCACTTGCCCGGGCGCGGGGCAACCGTGAACGGCTGTCCCCCGTCTGAGCAAAAGACGAACTCATGGTCTTTCCAGACCGGTTCGAGCCCGAGGTTGTCGTACACGCCGCCGTCGGTGAGGCGGATTGCCTTGATGAGCTCCCCCCGGTTCGGCGAGCGAGCGAGCTTGCCGCCGGTAAACCTGTCCTCCGCCGCAGGGTGAAGAATCAAGGGCGGAAACGCCATCGGAAATGCCGATGACGCGGCCACGGCCTTCGACAAAGGAAGATCGCGGGCGGGGGTGTGACCAATCATCCAGTCGCCGACGTCAAAGGCATTGAGCGTGAAGTTCACGCCCGTCTGAAGGTTGGTGGCGCAGAAGACGAAATTAGGCCCCTCGGTCTTGTGGATGCCGGTCAGGTGATTCAACGTCAGTCCCGGCACCAGGCGATTTTCGTACATATCCGCCAGCAGATTCGCCGCGGTCTGGCCGCCCAACGTGAGTCGACGCCAGTTGCCCGGCCAGAGGCGCCCCCAGAGAATCGGCCAGTCACGGATGTTGTGGCTACAGAACTCCCTCAACGGCTGCTCGACGAGTTGACCGAAATTGGTGAACACGCCCTCTTTATCGACAGCAAGCGATGGCCAGGCCTTGCTCAACAGCCCGTTGGCGATCGACCCGCCCGATACCGACGAGATCGTGTTCATCTTCGAGAGCATGCCCGTTTCGTTGAGCCGGCGCAAGGCTCCGAGATGAAACAGCGTGGCGCGAAAGCCGCCGCCAGACAGGCAGAGGCCCATCCGCCCTTTCCTTTTCTCGCGTTCGAGAGGCAGCCGGGGGGAGCCGTCCGTCGCCACGTTCGGGTCGCCGTGGGCGAACGCAATGGCGGACGGAGAAGCATTGTGTGGTAATTCTTGGGATGCCACCGAGCGAGCCCCTACTCACATGATGAGCCTGATCGTCGTGATGCAATCGTCGCCCTGATCGGCAACGTCGCGAGGCCTCTGCGGTGCAGCATTTGTCTCAATGACCCCTTGACGGGAAGGTTGAGAAGACCGCGTCGAAAAGAGCATTTTGGTGCCAAATAGCCGTCTGTCAAATGTTTTGTAGAAAAGTCGGCACCGATATACCTATATCACTGGCCAAACAAGACCTGTCTGCCGAATCCAGCATGTACTTGCCGTAGGAGATTCGACCGGCTACCTTGCCGCCATACGACCCGTTCAACTTATCAACACACACCATGATGAGTTCCATGCACCAAGGCGCAGCGTTTTCGTTGGTTCTTTCATTGTTCGTCATCAGTCTTCCGTCGCAGGCGGCCGACCCTGCCGGCGCAGATTCGCCGGCAGGTAAGATGTTGTTTAACGGCAAGGATTTCGATGGTTGGGAGCATATCGGCCCCGGGCGGTTCGTCGTCGAGAACGGCTTGCTGAAGACCGAGGGAGGGATGGGACTGCTCTGGTATAAAAGGGAGAAACTCGGAGACTGCGTGCTGCGCGTGGTTTATAAAACGACCCGGCAAAACGACAACTCGGGCGTCTATGTTCGCATCGCCAAAGAGCCCGACGATCCTTGGTACGCTGTACATCACGGTTATGAGGTGCAGATCGCCGATGCGGCAAGCGGATCGCCGTACCGTGTTACCGGGGCGGTATACACTTTTGCCAAAGCGGCGACTCACCCCTCGAAGCCCGCGGGCGAGTGGAACGTGCTTGAGGTTACGCTCCGAGGCGACCGCATCCGCACGTCGCTCAACGGCGTGAAAGTCGCTGATTTCAACCCGGCCGATCCGGTTCCCGATCTTTCTCCGCGGGGCGGCATGGGCGACCCGGAACCCGGCCCACGACCACACTCCGGTTACATCGGACTGCAAAACCACGACGGTAACTGCGTGGTCTACTTCAAGGAAGTGTCGGTACACACGCTGCCCGAAGAGTCCGGCGATTGAGAGCACTCAACCGTGTCAGCGGTGCGATGGTTCACACCCCATGCCGGCATAGACCGCGTAGCAAAAACGGAAGATGAACCATGAGCGTGAATTGTGGCGTCTTTGCCCTCACCGCCTCATTTTTATGCAACTCCATCTCGGTCCGGTGACGTTTGCGACGCCGTTGCCGGGCGCTTGTATTTGATCAGCGTGATTTCGTTGCCGCGCTCATTGAAGCAAAGGTCGTCCACGAACAGCTTGATCAGCACCAGACCGCGGCGCTCGTTGCTGGCGACGCGGGACAGGTCGGCCGCCAGATTCGGTTCAGAGCGGTAATCAAAGCCCGGCCCCTGGTCGCGGACGACGAAACGACCTTCGTTCGGCGACAGCGTCGCCTCGACGACCAGCCGGCGGTCGCGATAAGGGGCTTGCTCGCGGCGCTGGCGGACGAGTTCCGAACCGGCGGTCCGCGAGTGGGAGTCAAGCTCCTCCGCGGAGAGTTCCAGGTTGCCGTGATAGACGGCGTTACTCAATGCTTCGAACAGAGCTTTCGACAACCGCAGCCGGTCGGCCTCGTCGACGATCGCCATTTCGCGAGTCATTTGCAGCAGGTGGTCGACGAGCGTCGGAATCAAGTCGGCGTCGTTGTCGAGCTCGAAATGGGCTTGTTCGAGCCGGAGGCAGTGCTGTAGACGCGGGTCGCGGCCCGAGGCGGCGGTCGCCGAGAGGGCCGCTTCGACGGCCCGCCCCAGTTCGGCGGCAAGCTTGACCTTCGGCACATAATCGGTCGCGCCTCGCATCAAGGCCTCGACCGCCAGGGTCTCGCTGCCAAAGGCCGTCATTAAAATTACGGGCACAGAAGGGAATCGCTGGCGCACGATTTGGGTCAATTCGAGCCCGTCCATCTCGGGCATCTGCAGGTCGGTGATGACGGCCAATGGCAAATGCGACTCGATTTGCTCTAAAGCTTCCCAGCCCGTCGAGGCGTATTCAAGTCGATGGTTGAAGCGGCGTTCGAGCAGAGACTTCACCAACTGCCGATCGAGAGCCGAATCGTCAACGACCAGGAGGTAGTTCATTTCCAAACGATCCCGTCGATTCCATAACCGCCCCTCATGGCAACCGGAAATATACGAACGGCATGTTCAGGTCGCGTTAGGGCGTGTTGACCGCCTATCCGAGAAGCGTCGTTGTGGTGCGGGCGTATCGCCTGCCGGTCTAGGCGCCGAGCCGGCGCAGGGCTTCTACGCGGCCCTGACGGCGTCGACCATCTGCCCGATCGTCTGGCGGAGCAGTTCCCGGCCGCCGAACTCCATCCCCAGCGCGCGAAGTTTCTCCGTGCGGATCTGGTTCTTAGGGACGGTCTGACTGCCACGAATCGCCGCTTTGCTTCCGGAAATCTCCTGGGCAAGGTGGGCGACGTCCCACTCGGAGATGTACGTGTCGTAGCAGTTGAAAGCCTCGCCCCGGATTCGTTCGGCCGGCGCCGCCAGGAGGATCTCGACCGCCTCAGCCACATCCGCGGCGTGGACTTCCTTACCGCCGCGTCGGCACTCGACCGCCTCGCCTTGCACGACGCTTCGTACCAGGTCGAACCACTTGCTGTCGCGCGCCGGGCGGGCCAGCCCATAGATGCCGGTGGGCCGAAGGGCGCAAATCGGATAACCCATACCGTAGCCGTAGCTGTGCACAAATTTTTCGATTGCGGCCTTATGGGCTCCGTAATGGCTTGTCGGCCAAAGAGGGTGCGTCTCGTCGAGCGGCCGGCCGTCCAGGATTCTTTCGTGAACGGCGCAGGTGGAGATGAACACGAAGCGACGGACCCCGGCCGCACGGGCCGCCTCGATCAGGCGCAAAGTCCCCACGACATTGCGCTCGATGAAGGACACGATCTCCCCCTCGCCGCCGCGGAAGCCCCCGCCCGGATGATCCAGGGCGGCGTGAATCACCGCGTCACACCCCTCGACCAATCCGCGGCTAGCCTTGTCGTCTCCCAACTCTCCGACGAGCCATTGAATCCGCCCGGCGACCGCCTCAAAGCCACCCCGGTCGCTGTTGGGCCGATGCCAGCAGCGCAAACAATGCTCGTGCTCAGCAAGCGCCGCCACGATATGCCGCCCCAGGAATCCGGTCGCTCCCGTGACTGCGATGTTCATTGGATGTCTGTTAGAGAAAGGGGCTGAGCGTCATCCGCGCATTATAAGCATCACGCGACGCGCATTGCCTGCCAGAGATCGGGTCCCGCCGGAGCGGCGAACAGAACCACCTTGCCGTCGCGGTAGTTGGGGCGCAGCCGTTTGCCGACGTCAATGCTGCCGGACCGCACAACCTCACCGGATTGAGGGCAGACGATCTGGCTGACGCCTCGCGAGTAAATTACCTCAATCGGATGAATTCCCGTGATCTCAAACAGATCTTCCTCGGACGAACCGAGGTGGATCACGCGTCCGTCGTTGGCGGTCGCCATCAAGCCGATCGCCGCCAGCGCCCCGATGACTCCGTCCCGGCTGCCGCCCAATCCCTCCAGGTGGGCGTTTGAGCCTTCTGCGACCCGGTGCGCCTCCTGCTGCGAAACCAGCTCCCCCTGGCAACGCCGTCCCCAGCGAACGACTTCCTCGGAAACGGACTGCGCCACGCATAGACCGGGGTCGCTGCCGGCGGGACACCAATCAAGCATGAGCTTCCGCACGCGCTCGATCAACTCGCCCGTGGAGGCCTGGGCGCGAGGCCGAAAGCGAATCGAGGCGCACCCGTTCTTGTTGGTGCAGGGGACGCGCGGATCTTGGAGGAGTTGATGCCGGAGGATAAGTTCTCCGTCGAACTCTGGTGAAAGCGCGCGCACGATGTGGCGGGCGAGTTGGTTCGTGCCGGGATCGTCCAGTGTGTCGGTGTCATCCAGCCCGACGAAAATCACGGCTCGGACTGCGTCCGCAGGCGAAAGCAGGCCGCAGCACCGATCAAGCCGGCTATTGCTCCGCATAGGGCGAAAGACAGGATCGCGGGCAGCCAGAACGACGCGAATTGCCGGCTGCCCGGCTCATTGAAGCCGAAATACGCCGCGGCCAATCGGGACTCGTACGAGAGGAGGTTGGCCGCGATTCCGGCCAGGATGAAGCGCACGTACAGCCGCCAGCCCTGCCCCGCCCCGACCATCGCCAAGTCCAGAAACGGGCCGATGGCGATGAGCCCCACCACGGCAGCCGGCTGAAAGCGGCCGAAGCCCCCGAGATGCAGAAGGCCCACGGTCACGCCCGCGCAGATCGACATGACCGAGCCGGCCGATCTCCTGGGAACAAGACTCAGGCCGATCGCCAGCGGCAGCACCGCGCGCAAAATGGCGTGGCCGGGGATGCGAATCTGCCCCCGCACTAGACCGATCGCCAGCGCGGCCGCGATGCCCGCGGCGGCCATCACCCCGATTTCGGCCGCCAGGTGCGCCTGGCCGTCGCGCGAAAGGGCCCGCAACCGGGCGGCGGCCCTGAGATTGTCGAGTGGTTTGAAGGCCGTCTCTAACATCCGCGGGACCTCCGGCGACGCCTGAAGAGGACGAACCCCGCGGCACCCGTGGTAAGAAGCGTCAGGCTGCCCGGCTCCGGCACGACGGGCGTGGTGTAGTCGATGACGAGCACCGGACGGTCGCCGCCGATCGAGTTGTCGCTGCTGTCGAATCGACGAGCTGTTCCGTTCGTCGATTCATCGCCCAGTACGAGCCAGCCGAAGTTTGTCCCCGGATTGTCCACCCAGGACTGCACGTCGGCAATCATCCCCGGACCGGACCAGGTGTAAGGAATGGCCGAGTTCTGGATCTCGCCGATAATTGTGCTAGCGCTCGCCGTCGAGACAAAATCGCCGCCCGGCGTGTTCCATGTCGGCGAGGCGCTGGGGAGTGCGGAATTGTAGAAGGTGTAAAGCCAGGTGGCGTCGTTTTGGGTGGCAGGCGCACCCGCGCCGCCGCCGCCGCCGTTGCCCGTGCCACCCGCGTTTGACGTGCCTTGCCCCCAGTCTTGCAACACCCGGTGGAGCGATACCGCGCGATCGATCGTATCGGAGGTGCGATCGAAAGACAGGGTTAGCTTGACGTCGGTGATGACCGAATGAGCGGGGATCGAAGATGTGTCGAATTGAATCAAGCCGCGCCGCAGGTCGGCGGGTGAGCCTTGGTTCGTCCGGCCCACAAAAAACGTCTCGCCTGCTCCGTTGCTCAGGTTTCCGGTGGCGCTGTAGACCAGCGTGTTGAACTTGTTTGCACCTTCGACAAGCTCGGCGGCAGGTGAATAGCCGGCGCCGCCGAACAACAAGGCTGCGCAGACGAGTGCGCACGTGGTACATCGCATAAAAGAACTCCGAGTGGGTGGCGCCCGCCTCGGTTCGAAGCGAGCTGGATTGTCTAGGGCGGGCCAGTTCCTTCCGGTGGCGGGCTGACGCTCAGGGCGGCGGCCCGGGCCAAGTGCTCCCCGGCACAATCCATCGCACGTCGGGGCGTTTTGGATCTCCGATGTCACAACCGACTTCCGGTCCAGGAAAAGAGGCAACATGACCATCAAGAAAACTGATGTTCACGAAGCCGTTGTGTCGGGCCGTGGGACTGTACGGCTTCGGGGCGGGCAGCACCGAGCAATAAGCCCCGGGCGCGTCGGCCATGAAAACCATCGTGCTGCGAGGGCCGACCTTGTCGATGTTGTCTTGCATGGGCTCGAACCAGGTCGATAGCCACATATTCATGCCGTAGGCGAAGAAGGTCGGCTGGTTCGGACCCTGCACGGCTTCGGGGCAAATCCACACGCTGTGGTCGCCCGCCTTGGGGACCATGTTCTTCTGCACGAGCGTGATGTACCGCTGGTTCTCGATCAGTTCAGGCAGCGCATTGAACCAGTCGTCCGGCCGATCGAGAAAGGTGGTCGGCTCCTGCCCCTCACCGCGGCGCGGGAGCAAACCGCGATGAACGTCGGCATAGTACTGCACGGCCAGCGCCCACTGCTTGAGATTCGATTGGCAGGCTGCGCGGCGGGCCGCAGCCCGAGCTTGCTGAACGGCAGGCAGCAGCAGCCCCACCAAAAGCGCCGTCACGCTGACAACGACGAGAAGTTCGACTAGAGTTAAGCTGAGGCGGCCGCGACGAAAAGTTCGCGCAGAAGAAAGCATCTGGCTCGCCTCCAGGGGCGCGGCTCGGCTTCGATTGATCGTTTCAGGTGGAAAGCAGGCGTTATGCACGTTCGTGCATAACGTGGGAAAGTTTACCTAGACGCAACATGATGTCAAGCGCCGACCGCCCAGCTTCGGGTTCCAACTGGCAGCCGGATTGGAGCGTCGACCTGCGCGTCGCGGTGACGCGCTCCGGCCGCACGGTGATCGACCAGGACCAGGCGGAAGTGCTGGCGGCGATCGGCCGTTACAACAGCATCAGCGCGGCCGCCAGGGGCATCGGCATTTCGTACCGGCACGCCTGGAAACTCGTGCAGCAAGCCAACGAAGCGGCGGGCGTGACGCTGGTCGAGGCGGCGACGGGCGGACTGCGAGGGGGAGGGGCAAGGCTTACCGACCGCGGGCGCCTAGCCCTGGAAACGTACCATCAGTTGCGATCCGAACTGACGACCACCAGCGGGGCCGTGCTGCGGCGGATCGTCGGCTCCTCGGACGACGCCGTCGCGAAGCTCCACGTGGCCGTGGCCATCAGCTTGCAGGAAGTGACCGGTCAGTTGCTGGCGGAGTACGCGCAAGTTCGGCCCGTGGTTCACGTGCGGACCGTGTTTGGAGCATCGAATGAGTTGGCCGACCATTTGATGTCGGGGGCGCCCTGCGACCTGTTTGTTTCAGCCGACGCGGCACAGCTCGAACGCCTGCAGGCAGCCGGTTTCGTCGAGCCGGGCTCAACGCGAAAGCTGGCCACCAACGGCCTGGCCGCGATCGCCCCGATCGGCCGGACGATCGACGTGCGCCGTCCGCGCGATCTGTTGTCGAGCGCCGTCAAACAAGTCGCGCTGGCCGACCCGGCTTGTCCTTTGGGGAAGCTTTCGAAGCAGTTTCTGGAAGCGTCCGGCCTGTACGAGTCGCTGCGGCCGAAGGCGCTGTTTGTCGACAACTCTCGCGCGATTCTGGCGGCAATTCACTCGGGGGTTGCCGAAGTCGGCCTGGCGTTCACCAGCGACGCGGCGAGAGCGGGGGAGTGCCAGACGCTTTTCCAGGTGCGTCCCGCACAGGCATCGATCGATTGCGCCGCCGCCATCGGGTGTCGGACCAGCAACGCCGCGGAGGCGAACCGTCTGTTGGACTTTTTTGTTTCACCCACCGCCCGGCGTTGCTTTCGCCGCTGCGGTTTCCGCCCCCTTTGAAGGTGTGCGCTGCACAAGATGTGTTGAACGAGGTGGTTAAGAGCCTATCCGAGAACGGCCGAGCAGGCGGCCGCACCGGAAAGCCGGTTCTCGTTGGCGCTAACTTCTCAAGCGGAGAAAGGATCATGCCGAACGTGCCACCGCAACGAACGATCCGTGCCGCCAACGCGGGCGACGTGCCGACGATTTGTGGCCTTATTCGCAAGCTGGCGGAATACGAGCAGTTGACCCACGAGCTGCGGTTCGACGAGGGTCAGATGACGGAGCACCTTTTCGGGAAGCGTCCTTACGCCGAAGTTTTGCTGGCCGAGGACGACGGCCAGGCCGTGGGCTACGCGGTTTTCTTCCACAATTATTCGACGTTCGTCGGCAGGCCGGGTATCTACCTGGAAGACATCTTCGTGCTGCCCGACTACCGCGGCCGCGGGCACGGAAGGGCGCTGTTTCAGGCCGTCGTGCATGTGGCGGCCCAGCGCGGTTGCGGCAGGATGGAATGGGCGGCACTGAACTGGAACGAGCCTGCCATCGAGTTTTACGAATCGTTCGGCGCGACGAGGCTATCGGAATGGACCACTTTCCGCCTGACCAAGGAGCAACTGGCGGCGGCGAACCACGCGGGGCGCTAACGCTGAGGAGCCGAAGCGCGGAGATTTTTTCCAAGTCCTAAACTACTGACAGACCTAAAGTTCGGGCGATAGAAGGCGAACGGACGCCCCGATCCAGCGGTCGAGAAAACGCCTGACGCTTGGCGCGCGGTTATGTTTGATATTGGGGCAGCGCTCGAACCTTCGATCAGGAAATCGCGCATGCCGAGAGGGCATTCGGCGACGCCGACGACCGACTACCTCTTAGCCCGGGTCATGCAGCGTGGCCCAAGCGGCTTGCTGGCGTTGCACGACGCTTTTCACTACGCGAAGCACCTCGGCCGAGACGCCCGGCAGTTCGCTATCTCCGTGGAAGAGCTGAATCGGTTCGGCCTTTCTTCCGCCGACTGCCGTTGGCTTGTGGCTGTGGGAATTCTCACGAGTCCGGGCACCGCAAGGAGAACGAGACGCGCCGTCGCGGATGGTTCTCTAAGGATCAAACCAGGAACCGCCCTCATCCTGACCGAGGAAGGTCAACGCGAATTGACAAGACGCGGGCTGGTGCGATCCGCGAACCACTTGACGACGGCGACCGCGGTCAAAAGGCCTCGCTGGGAGGCGGATTATTGGGAACTGCTGCTCGACGACGAGTTGGTTCTGCGATTGATTGCCTCGGCGACGAGTCAGGCGGTCGTCCTAGCGGATTTTGAGAGGCGCGGCTGGCCCAGGCGGATCCCGAATCCGATCCAGGCCCGCAACAAACGACAAAGCGGCCAACAATTGCGCGACGCCGTCCACGGCCTGAACCAGAAGCAAGACCGCATCCGGTTTCGCACGGGGGGCAGGGGCGCTTTCGTCGAGTTCGAGGTGGTGGAAGGCATCTAACGCGGTGCAGCGGACGCGACCGCGCGTCCAGTTCGTTTGTCCCAAAGCCTTGGGACTCGATTCCCAACCTGCGATTACAGCACGCCTGAGAATTCTCCCCGGCAACGGCGGTGGTTCCACGACTCGCGGCGGTCTGAACCCTTCCTGGCAAACCGGCTTTCGGTCAGATACTATGTCGTGGATGACACCGGATCGAGCCAAGGCGTTTCTGGCCGAGCACGAAGTCAAGTTCGTGCTGGCCCAATTCGTCGATATCCACGGCGTGGCCAAGGCAAAGGCTGTGCCGGTGGACCACTTCGACGATATACTCCGCGACGGAGCGGGATTCGCCGGCTTCGCGGTCTGGGGGCTTGGTCAGGAGCCGCACGAGGCGGATTACATGGCCGTGGGCGAACTCGAAACGCTGTCGCTCGTTCCCTGGCAGCCGGGCTACGCGAGGATCGTCTGCAATGGAGTGGTGAACGGCGAGCCGTGGCCGTTCGACACCCGCTACATCTTGCGGCAGCAGGTTCGCCGGCTCGCCGAGCGCGGCCTGTCGATGAACACGGGCCTTGAACCTGAGTTTATGCTACTGGTTCGCAGGCCCGACGGCTCGTTCTCGGTGGCCGACTCCAGCGACGCCCTCGACAAGCCGTGCTACGACTACAAAGGCCTCTCGCGCAGCCGGGCGTTCATCGAGAAGTTGGTCGATTCGTTGCTGGCCGTGGGCATCGACGTCTACCAGGTCGACCACGAAGACGCGAACGGGCAGTTCGAGATCAACTTCACTTACAGCGATGCCTTGACGACAGCCGACCGGTTGGTGTTTTTGCGGATGGCGGGGGGCGAGATCGCACGAGAGCTGGGGATGATCTGTTCCTTCATGCCCAAGCCGCTGGCCAACCGCACGGGCAGCGGTCTGCATATGCACATCTCGCTGGCCGACGAGCACCACAAAAACTTGTTTCACGACGGTGCGGACCCCCGAGGCCTGGGCCTCTCGCGGCTGGCTTATGATTTTCTCGGCGGGCTCTTAGCCCACGCCCCGGCCCTGACGGCCTTCGCCGCGCCGTCGGTCAATTCGTACAAGCGGCTCGTGGTCGGCCGGTCATTTTCGGGCGCCACCTGGGCGCCGGCGTATATCTCCTACGGCGCGAATAACCGTACTTCGATGGTTCGCGTTCCGTTCGGCAGGCTCGAGCTGCGGTTAACCGACTCAAGCTGCAATCCCTATCTGGCGACGGCCGCGGTGATCGCCGCCGGCCTCGACGGCATCGACCGCAAGCTCGACCCCGGCGAGCCGCACAACGTCAACCACTACACGCTGAGCGAATCGGAACTGCGCGAGCGCGGCATAAGCGTGCTGCCGCAGAGCCTGCACGAAGCGCTCGCGGCGCTGGAGGCCGACCCGCTCTTCGGCGAGCGGCTCGGCCGGTCGTTCGTCGAGGAATTCGTCCGCTTGAAGCGGATGGAATGGGTCGAGTACCATCGCCACGTGTCGGACTGGGAAGTCAATCGGTATTTGGAATTTTATTGAGATGTGCGGCATCGTTGGCCTGCTGCTGAAAGACCGGGGCGCTTCGCCAAACTTGGGCCGGCTGCTGTTGCCGATGTTCAATTGCATGGGCGATCGTGGGCCTGATTCCGCCGGCCTGGCCGTGTTTCAATCGGCCCAATCGCAGCCAGCCCCGTCACAATCAGCCCACTCGCCATCAGCCACCACGCGGCGTTTCAACCTTTTTGCCCACGATAGCGGGTACGATTGGTCCCGGCTCGTCGACCGCTTTCGACAGGCCCGCGATCCCCAAGCCGGAATGGAACCCCTCGATCGGCACGCGGTCCTACTGTCGACGACCCAACCGGGCGACGTCAAGGCCTGGCTCGCCGGCTACGATCAGGCCCTGCACCTGCTTTCCGTGGGGCGCTCCATCGACGTCTACAAGGACGAGGGACACCCGTGTGAAATTGCCGAGCGTTATCACTTCGCCAGCCTGGCGGGAAGCCATTGCGTCGGCCACACCCGCATGGCGACCGAGTCGGCCGTCTCGCCGGCGCACGCTCACCCCTTCACGGCCGGCGAGGATTTTTGTCTCGTGCACAACGGCTCCCTCTCCAATCCCTACATGCTTCGCCGCAAGCTCGAGGCGCAGGGCTTGACGTTCGAGACCGACAACGACACCGAGGCCGCGTGCCGTTTCATCGAATGGCGGCTGCGGCTGGGTGACACGATCCACCAGGCGCTCGAGGCGGCGTTTGCCGAGCTCGATGGGTTTTACACTCTGCTGATCGCCACGGCCGGCAGCATGACGCTGGTCCGCGACGCGTTCGCCTGCAAGCCAGCGGTCGTGGCCGAGACCGACGACTACGTGGCCATTTCGTCGGAGTTCCGCTCGTTGGCCCACCTCCCGGGAGTGGCCGACGCGAACATCTTCGAGCCTTTGCCCGAGGAAATCTACACATGGAACGTGTAGCCACCGGCGATGGCACGCTCACCATCGACCTGGCCCAATGGAGCGTGCGCGAGCTGAACCAGTTCCTCCATCACGAGTTGCCCAAGCGCGACGTCCGCCAGATCGAAGTGCTGCACCCCAACGGACAGCACAACCTGGCCGTCGGCGTCGACTGCCCGGTCGACATCGAGATTCGGGGCCACGCCGGTTATTTCGTCGCCGGCATGAACAAGCGGGCGCGCGTGACGGTGCATGGCAACGTCGGCTGGAGCGTCGCCGAGAATATCATGTCGGGCACGGTCCGGGTTCGCGGAAGCGCCTCGGAATGCGCCGGAGCCTCGGGCCACGGCGGGTTGGTGGTGATCGAAGGAAACGCCTCCAGCCGGTGCGGCATCTCCATGAAAGGTTGCGATATCGTGGTGGGGGGAAATGTCGGGCACGTTTCCGCCTTTATGGCCCAGGCGGGACGGCTCGTGGTCTGCGGCGACGCCGGTGCGGGGCTCGGCGATTCGCTCTACGAGGCGGTGATTTATGTGCGCGGCAAGCTGCACGGCCTGGGCGCCGATGCCCGCGAGGAGGAGATGACGGCCGACGACCTGCGGCAAGTTGCCGATTTGCTGGCTCGCGCCGGGATCGAATCCAACCCTCGCGAGTTCAAACGGATCGCGTCGGCTCGCACGCTCTATCACTGGCACGCCGAAAGTTCTCCGCACGCTTACTCCTGACTATGTTCGACCGCCGCGATCTGGAAGAAAGCTACTCGTACAACCGCCACGTGCTGCACTACATCCAGCACGCGGCCGAGCATGGGCTGTACGAGATCCGCGGCCTGGGCGCCAAGCGGCCGCTCCCTACCTTCGATGACTTGGTGTTTCTCACCGCCTCGTTGTCACGCTATCCGCTGGAAGGTTATCGCGAACGCTGCCTGACCAAAACGGTGCTCGGCACGCGACACGCCAAAAAGCCGGTCGAGTTGGCCATCCCGATCACGATCGCTGGAATGAGCTTTGGCGCTCTCTCGGCCCACGCGAAGGAAGCGATCGGACAGGCGGCGACGGCCGTCGGCACCTCCACCACCACGGGCGACGGCGGCATGACGCCCGAAGAGCGGCAAGCCTCCAAAACGCTGATCTACCAGTGCCTGCCGTCACGCTACGGCTTCAACCCTGACGACCTGCGCAAAGCCGACGCGATCGAACTGGTGATCGGCCAGGGGGCCAAGCCGGGGGGCGGCGGGATGCTGCTGGGGCAGAAAATCAGCGACCGCGTGGCCCAGATGCGCACGCTTCCGCCGGGCATCGACCAGCGTTCGGCCTGCCGGCACCCAGACTGGACCGGGCCCGACGACCTGGCGATCAAGATCCTGGAACTGCGAGAAATCACCGACTGGCAAATCCCGATCTACGTAAAGATGGGCGCCTCGCGCGTCGGCAACGACGTGAAGCTGGCCGTTAAATCGGGGGCGGACGTGGTGGTGATCGATGGCATGCAAGGAGGGACGGCGGCGACCCAGCAAGTGTTCATCGAGCACGCCGGCATTCCCACGCTGGCGGCGCTGCGCCAGGCGGTCGAAGCGCTGGAAGAGATGAAGCTTGTCGGCGAGGTGCAGCTTGTCATCTCCGGCGGCATCCGCACCGGCGCCGACGTAGCCAAGGCCCTGGCCATGGGTGCCGACGCCGTGGCCCTGGGCCAGGGCGTGCTGATGGCGCTGGGGTGCAACTGTGACCATTATGTCGACGGCGACAAGCGTGTCGACGTGACGGCCGATTACGAGAAACTTGGCGTTCTGCCCGGCTTCTGTCACCACTGCCACACGGGACTTTGCCCGGTCGGCGTGACCACGCAGGATCCGGTCCTTGAGCGGCGCCTCTCGCCGGAGGAAGGAGCGAGGCGGCTGCGAAACTATCTCAACGTGCTCACTCTGGAGCTCACTACGCTGGCCCGTGCCTGCGGCAAATCGAACGTCCACCATCTGGAGCGGGAAGACCTCGTCGCCCTGACGGTGGAAGCGGCCGCGATGGCCAAGATCCCCCTGGCGGGTACGAATTGGATACCGGGAATCTGAGCGAAGAACGGACGCGGCACAGTACGACCAGGGCGGCAGATTTCCAAAATGTACCCGGCCGGCCCTAGCTGTATAATCCAATGAGCTAGGATTTTGTTTTTTTGTCTTTCAAGGGAGTGGCGTTTGTTGCGAGTCGTCAATTATCCCCATCCCACATTGCGACGTCCGTCGAAGCCGCTGAAGCGGGTCGATGCCGATCTGCACCGGCTCGTGCGCGAAATGTTCGAGCTGATGTATTCCAAGGAACATCGCGGGGTGGGGCTGGCTGCCAACCAGGTCGATTTGCCCTACCGGCTGTTTATCGTCAACCTGTCGTCCGATCCGGTCCTGAGAGATGAGGAGCACGTCTTCATCAATCCGGTGATCAGCCATCCCAAGGGGAGCGCCGAGCAGGAAGAGGGCTGTCTGAGTCTGCCAGGGCTCTTCGCGCCGGTGCGGCGCCCCGAAAAAGTCCGGATCAACGCGTACAACCTGGCTGGGAACGAGGTGATCTACGAGTTGGATGACCTTTTCGCCCGCGTCGTACAGCACGAAACCGACCATCTCGACGGGGTTCTGTTCATTGACCGGCTGGCGCCGACGGTCGAGGCCTCCGTGCGCGACAAGCTCGAAGAGTTTGAGCGAGAATTCGCAAGCCGCCGCCAGTGCGGCGAGATCCCGGCCGACGAGGCGATCTTTGCTCGCCTCGCCGAGTTGGAATCGTTGCGAACGTAGGGCTCACGTCGCTCTCGCACAGTCGTTGAGCCCTTGTCCCCGGCTAAAACCGCCCACGAAGCAGCTTGCGGCCTTTAACGATGTAATACGCCTCGTCCGGACTAACCGACCTGGCGGCGCCCGTCCCGGAAAACCACTCGATGTTAAGGCCGTCGTCAACCAGGACGCCGGGCTGGTCCCGCAGCCGAGCAGCCGCCACATAGTGAGTCTGCCCGAAAAACCGGCCGACCTTGATGAACTGCGGTTCTTCGTAACCCAGCTCCGCCAACTCCTGGCGACGGCGGGTCCAGGCGGCCTGCTCAGGCTCGTTCAGTTCGTCGCTTTCCTCAATCTCGTCGTGTTCGGTCGCCCAGCCGGCGTAGGCCGCGTAGATGTCGTTCGGCGGCAGGTCGGCCAGGTCGGTCCGAAATGCGTGGACGATCGGCCCAGCCATGCCGATCCCTTCGATCAGACGCTCGCCAAAGCGATACTCATAGCGAAAAAGGTAGCAGTCGACGGGTTGTGCGTATCCCGGCCACGGTTGCCTGCAGAAGTCCACCAGCTCGAGGCGGTGAGGCGGGGTGCCGAAGTAAGTCGGCAGGGCGAGCCGCACGGCCAGTTCCGCCTCGGCCCTGGCCTCGGCCGAGCGGTGTCGCTCGGGCACTTTGTCGAGGTAGCCCAGGTCGTCGAGCGTCGCCAGCGCCCGCAGGCGCACGACGGGCTCGGCCGCCATCTCGACGAGAACGTCGGTTCCTCGCTCGTCGCCCAACGTCGCCAGAGCCGAGGCGGCTTCCGTGCGAATGCGGCGGTGCGATAGTTCGAGAGTCTGGTGCAGTTTGCCGGTCACGCTTGGGTCGCCGATGAGCGCCAAGGCGTTCGTCAGGGCCACCACCAGCCCCGTGCTGTCGCTGACGATCTGATTCAGTTCGCCGGGAGAGCGAGCGAACTCGTCCGGCCGTTCTTCCAGTTTCGCCAGCCGCGTCACCACGCCGCCCAACAGCAGGCTGAGCCGGTCGACGCGCTCGGCGGCCGGGTGCCTCGTCACGCGGCCGGAGCGCGTGAGGTGATTCGCCAGATCGAGCACCACGGTGGCAAGCGTCGCGTCGTGCAGGGCGTCCAGCAGCCGCGGAAAGAGTGCGTCGGGCGGATAAGTCTTGCTCTGAAACAGCGGAACGAACGACAGAATCACTTCATCCGCCGCGTTCGGCGGCTCGGACACCATCAGCTCGCTGAACGTCCACAGCGCCTCCCGCTCCCCGCTGGCGGCGAGCAGCCTCAAGAGTTGATGGCGCGCCCGGCTTGCCCGGCCGAGGCCTCGGTACAGGCCCGCCGCCTGGGCTACGGCCTCGTGCGTAAGACTCTCCGATAGCTCTCGCGACGTGATTCCTCGCCAGAGCCTCTCGAGCACGGTAGCCCAGAAGCGGTCTGACATCAGGCGCTCGCGGGCCGGCCCCGTGTCCGCGGCCCCCTGTTCGAGCACGTCCGCCAGCGTCGCCAGGGCGGTCGGCAGACGGTCGGGTGCCAGGGGCGCGGTGGTCAGCTCGCGGCAGTATGCGGACCACTGCGGATTGTCGGCCGAGCGCGAGACCTCGTTGGCGCTATGCAGAAGCTCGTCGAATCTGGGAGGCATCGACTCGTTATAGCGATCGATGTCCCGGTCGGCGAGTTGGTTTCGTCATGGACTGCGCCGGCTGGTCTTGCGGGCAACGCCGCCGTACGAACCGGGCCGCGAACCGTAGATTGCCTCTTCGTAGCTCCCCCGGCGGTCAAAGCGGACAGCCCCCCCTTCAAACTTGGGCGCCACGCCGCGATAGCCGGAACTCCGGCGTCGATTATCGAGGAAAAGATTGCTGCCCGTGCGGCGGCTGTTGTTGGTGCCGTTAATCTCTTTGAGCAGCGTGTCGGCCGGATTTTCGTCCAACGGGCCCTCCGCCGGCCCCACTCCTCGCCCAAAAGGCGCCCCGCCGCCCCCGCGCGATCTGTCCACATCCGGGCCGCTGCCCACGCCCGAAGGGAGCAACGGATTTGGATTGAGCCTCTCGGTCTGCCCGAAGCTGACCTCGGTCAGGACGGCGACCGCAAATAACGCCGCGGCGATACGAAATGGGGCGGACATGGAACCACTCCTGGGCGATGGCCGGATTTCTGCACCAACTCGCGTAAGTGTACCACAAAAATGGGCGTGCGGCGGCGAATCTCCCCTCAAAAGTATGTTGTCTGCCCCCATCTCATTTCTAAGATGCGCATAGACGCGGCCAACGTGGGAACGACGAAGCCTCGCCGCCCAGGCGATCGCGGACAGAGATCGTCTGGCGGACTCCCCCTTGGCAGAGGGAGACAGCCCATGCCGAGCGGGCGCATTCGCGCCCGAACTGGCCGCGTCTTTTCCTTCGGCCGTTGATCTGACAGCACCGGTTGAGCCAACGGCCCAAGATAGAAGACTCGGCCGGGCGCCGTATCTCGCTCTCCCCCGCGTTTTCCCCGACTGCTTGTCTCGGCGTTTTCGGCGGCTTAACGTAGTGCGCAGGTTCTCTCCGCACTCACATCTTTGACCCAAGGAACTCGGCGCATGTGCCCACGAAGCATCTTCGCAGTCTCCGTCGGCTTGTCGTTGATCGGACTGAATTTCGTCGGCCAAACGCGGGCCGATGAAGGGAAGACCGTCTCGTCCATCACGGCCGGCGAATCTCACCCAAAAACGCTCTGTGTTCATAAGGCGCCGCTAAAGGTCGAGATCAAGCTCGACGGCGTCTTCGAGGCCCGTGAGATGACGCCGATCTCTATCGAGCCCGAAGATTGGAGCAAGTTCACCGTGCTCGAGGCGGCCGAACACGGCTCGCACGTTGAGGCTGGACAAACGCTCGTCAGCCTGGATCGCGAGGACATCGGCGTGGCCATCAGCGGCCTCGAAGCCAGCCTGAAACTCTCCGAACTAACGATTCAACTCACCAAGACCGAGCTGAAGATGGCCGAGGAAGGACTCCCGCTGGAATTGGCTGCTGCCGAGCGGGCCAAGAAGCTGGCCGAGGAAGATCTCCAGCGGTTTCTGGCAATCACGCTCCCGTTGTCGCGGAAGAGCGCCGAGTTCTCGCTCAAAGCGGCCGAACACAGCCTCGAATACGAGCAGGAAGAGCTTCGGCAGCTCGAAAAGATGTACAACGCCGACGAACTCACGGAAGAGACCGAGGAGATCATTCTCAAGCGGGCCCGCAACGACCTGGAACGGGCAATTTTTGCCCTGGAGCAAACCCGGTCCCGAACCGAGGAGACGCTCGAAGTGACGCTGCCCAGGCAGGAGACGGCGGTGCGCGAAGCCGCGCGCCGCCAGGAACTGGAGTGGGAGAGCAAGCGGATCACGTTGCCGCTGTCGCCCGACAAATTGCGGTTGTCGCTGGAAAAACTCGTCTCCGAGCGTGAGCAAGCCGCTATTCGCCTGGCGAAACTGAAGAAAGACCGCGAAGCGATGGTCGTCAAAGCGTCTTCGGCCGGCCTCGTCTACTACGGCCACTGCCACCGCGGCAAATGGTCGCCCGACACAAGCGACGGCAAGCTGGCGCGCGGCAGCGCTGTGCAGCCCCACGTGGTGTTTATGACCCTCGTCAACCCGCGCCCGATCTTCGTCCGCACGGCGGCCAGCGAGAAGGAGCTCGCACGGGTGCGAACGGGCATCACCGGCACGGCCACGGCCACCGCCTTCGCCGAGTCGAAGCTGCCCGCCAAAGTCGAAAGCGTCGCCAGCGTGCCCACGGCCGACGGCCGCTTTGACACGAAGGTCGCGGTCGAGGTGGGTGACGACGCGGCGGCCATCATGCCCGGCATGACGTGCCACTTGACCCTTGCCGCCTACGACAAGCCCGACGCCATCGCCATCCCCGCATCGGCGCTGGCGGGCGAGGACGGAAAACACTACGTCTACCGCGTCGGCGGCGACGGCTCGCATGCCAAGGCGGAGGTGAAAATCGGCGTGCGGACCGACGATAAGGTCGAGATCGTGCAAGGACTGCTGGAAGGCGATACGATTCTGGTGGAGAAGCCGTAGGTCGAACCGAACTTCCGTAACGAGAGCCGACGCGATGAACACCGCTGTTTTACTCGCCTGGTTGTTCCTCACCGCCGCGGTCGGCGCCCAGGCTGCCGATGCATCTCAGACCGAGGCTGAGGAGGCGTCTCCTGCCAGCGAATCGGAGGCGCACAAACCGCTTTACGCGGGTCCGCGTCCCAAAGATGTCGAGCCGCCCACAGATGAGGCGATTACGGCGGCCATCTCGCGCGGCGTCGATTTTCTGCTGGCGGACCAGAATCGCGACGGCTCGTGGGGTTCGGCCACGCGCACCAAGGGTCTCAACATCTACGCCCCGGTGCCGGGGGCGCATCTCGGTTTTCGCTCGGGGGTGACGGCTCTTTGCGTGGCGGCGCTAATCGAGGTGGGCGACCGCCGGCCCGAAGTCGAGCAGGCCATCGACCGTGGCGAGGAGTGGCTTTTTGAAAACCTGCCCAACGTCCGCCGTGCCACACCCGACGCCATGTATAACGTCTGGTCGCACGGCTACGGCATCTCCGCGCTGGTGCGCATGCTCGGTCGTCATGCCGACGATCCTGATCGGCGCCGCAAAATTGCCGAACTGATCGAGTCGCAGTTCGACTCTCTGGGCCGATATGAATCGGTCGACGGCGGCTGGGGATATTACGACTTCCGCACCGGCACGCAGAAGCCGGGCAGCTCTTCGATCAGCTTCGTCGACGCGACCGTACTGATTGCTTTCGACGAAGCGAGGGCGGCCGGTTTTCCGCCTCCGGAAAAGCTGACCGAGCGGGCGATCGCGGCGATCAAACGGCAGCGCAAACCCGATTTTTCCTACGTCTATGGTGAGTACCTCAAGTATCTGCCCTTACACCCCGTCAACCGGCCCGGCGGCAGCCTGGGGCGCTCCCAGGTGTGCAACCTGGCCTTGAGGAAGTGGGGGGACGAGACGATCACCAACGAGGTGGTCGAAGCCTGGCTCGATCGGCTCATCGCCCGCAACCTGTGGCTCGACATCGGGCGCAAGCGGCCGATCCCCCACGAATCGTGGTTCGCCGTCGCCGGGTACTTTTTCTATTACGGACACTACTACGCGGCGAGGTGCATCGAAGAGCTTCCCACTGATCGCCAGCCGCGGCTTCAGGCCCACTTGGCGACGATCCTCTTGCGGCTCGAAGAGAAGGACGGGTCCTGGTGGGACTATCCGCTGTACAACTACCACCAACAGTACGGCACCGCCCTGGCGCTCATGTCGCTCGTCCGCTGCCGGGCGAAGAAGTGATGAGCGGTACAGGAGTTCCGGATTTTACGCTCCGGCGGGTTTAACTTAACCGGGAGCCAACGGCGACGCTGGACGGCGCCCGAACCAGCCCGAAAGTACAATTCGGCCCAGTTGGCCGTGCCAACCTCGCGGTCGCCGTCAGCTCCCGGTTAAACGCGCGCTCAAACCACGGTGCACGTCGGACTCGCCACTCTCCAACTGCACACGGCACTAGGGAATGATCGCCGACAGGTTGAACCGCACGCCTTTATGGAAGCCCGTGCCGGGCGGTGGGCCGGTGGCCACTCCCGTGAGGTCGGCGACACGGGTCACGCGGTCGGTCGTTTCGATCACCCCCATGTTTCCGTCGTGAGTGATGAAGAGGAATACGCCGTTCGCGTCGGGCACGAATTGCTGCGAGGCGGTGTCGTAGTGCATCAGCAGGTTGTCGACCGGTCGGCCTTCGGGAAGCGCGCCGTCCGCCAGCAGTTTGTCGAGGTTTCGCAAGTCGCGCGGCGTGATCTCCCACACTTTCATCCCCAGGGCCTTCAAGACGTAGGTCTCCTTCCCATCCGGCGCGCGGTAGGTGACGCACATCAGATCGGCCCCCATCTGAAACGCCCAATCCGTCAGTTCCTTGGCGTCGGCCGCGGTTTCGTCCTGGCGAACTCCCGCGGGCCAGCCGGGCTCAAATCCGGCGTCGAGATCGTAGAAATGCCACGCGCCTTGTTCGCTCGCCGGCGAAAGAACGGCATAGCTCATTTGGCCGATCAGTCGGGTTCTTTTGGGCAAAGCCTGCGGATCGGGGGCGGGAGGCAATAATTCATTGTAGACCTGCAGTTTGACCTGCTGGTATTTGGCATCGTTGGTGAACGTCTTCCAATTCGCTTCCCACCAGGCCTGCCATCGCTGGGCCTGTCGCAGGTAAATGCGCCGCTGAAGAACCTGCCGCCGCGCGTCTTCGCTTAGGCTTATGCTGAACAGTTCGGAATCGTGAAGATCGTGCTGGGTCAAGGCGTGCAGTGCACCGAATATCTCGCGCGGGGGCCGTCCCAGATCGAAGTACTCCCCTCCCTTTCCCGCGGCCAAGTCATGCGTCTGCATGAAGTCGGCCAACCCCCTGTCGTTGACGATCAGTCCATAGTCGCTGCTGCTGGGGAGCAAAGTCTTGGGAATGGCCCGGATCAGGGCCGGCACCGCCCGTGGGTCGCCGATGGCACGCAAGGCGAAGCCCAATCGGCGCAGCATCCTGTTTTCGGTGGTCCGGTCCAACTCGGCGCAGAGCTGCGGCACCGCTTCCTGCCCGACGGCGACGAGCTCGCGCATCAGCATGCACCAGAGCTCCGTCTCGTCGACGGTGTGGTTCAGTTTTCGGAACTCGCCGAGAATTCGCGCCGTTCGATCGGACGGCTTCTTCGGCAATGCGTCGACGAGTTTCTGTGCCGCTTTCAGTTTCTCTTCCGGCGGAATGGGAGGCGTGATGAGCATGTCGTACTCGGTTGTCTCGCCCTCCTTCACGACCACTGGGGGTTGATCGCGCGTGTCCCAGGCCATTCGGTCGCCGCGAGTGTTAACAAAGTACGGAAAGTTTTCCCCCGGCGCCGCACGCAGGACGAACCGTCCCGTTTCGTCGACTTCGGCCAGCCGGACCGGCGAGATTACCTTGCCCGTCGGCTGCGACGGCCCGTATAACCCGAGCATGATGGGTTCTCCGCGTTCCGAAGAGACAAATTCCCCGGTGGCCGTGTTGATCACGCGGCCGGAAATGGCCCCGCCGCCGATCAGGGTAAACTGCGGTAGTTCCAACGATTCTCCCCCCAGGCATTCCCTGCCGGTCACGGCGATGCAGACTCGGTCCGTTGCGTCCGCCAGAAAATCGTAGCGCCCTTCCGGCACCACCAGGCGAAAGTGTCCGGCGGCGTCCGTGGAGGCAAAAGACTCGTGCCATTCGTCAGCCCGCCTGGCCGTCACCATCGCCTCTTCGGCTGGTTGTCCCGTTATTTTGTCGACCACGGTTCCCGTCACGATACAACCGGCCTGCATCGTGACAACAAGATCGGCCGGCAGCGCTTCGACCATCGCGGTGGCATCGGGATAATCCGGGTGGCGCACCACCACGCTCTGGCCCACGGCGTTTCCATTCGGCCATTTGAAGACCCCCAGGCCGTTGAGCGTGAACCGGCCGTCGGCGTCGGTTGTCGCCGAAAGGAGGTCGGGGGCCGGCCGGTCGAAGACGAAATATGGCAGCACCCTGGCCCCGGCGATCGGTCGCCCCTCGGCGTCGATCACTCTGCCCGAGAGGCTCGATTTCTCGTGAGTCATCCAGATATCGACGACCTGCTTACCGTCCGCAGAATGGGAGAAGAAGGGGATTCCGATAGCCAGATCGTCGGCGAAGCCGAACACGCCGTAGATCAGGCGATCGAAGTGCCGGTAGGGTCGCGGTGGCACGAGCCCCTCGAACGTATAACGGCCCTCGGCATCCGTGACCGTCTTGGCGATTTCGACGGGCGGCGCGACTCGACCCTCAAGCCGATACAACCGCACCGTGACTCCCGCCAGTGCGTTGTGATCGGCTTGATTCAGACAGCGACCGCTCTCGGTGTGGTCTTTGGCGGGTTCTCTCTTCTTCGCAACGGCCGCTTTCGGCGGTTGGGCCTGGGTTGGTGGAAGGGCGTCCGTTAGTCCCAACAACGCCGTAAAGACCAACAGCGCGGCCGGGATCGGAGCCCGGAGCGTTTTGGCCGAGGGGGAGTGCAAGAAGCGTTCGACTCTCGCCTGAAGACGGCCCGTCGACGAAACGAGCCCGACGAGTCCTGGTGCGAGGGGCGACGGAGAGAGAGCCAGCACCAGGTCAACCATCGTCGCCGCGTATCCGCGGCGGTCGGTTTCTCCCAGCATCGAGAACGCCAGTTCGTCGCAGGCGGCCTCGCGTTCGGCCTGCATTCGGCCCACGGTCCACCAGGCCACGGGGTTGAACCAGTGCACAACCCGCGCCGTCAGCAGCAGCCAGTTGGTCCACAAATCGCCCCGCGCGAGATGGGCAAGTTCATGCGCCACCACGTGGCGGACCCGAGCGATCGACGACTGCGTGACAACCGATTCCGGCAGCACGATTCTCGGCCTCCACGTTCCCACGATGCAGGGACTAAGGCAGGCGGGTGTCACCAGCAATGCGGGCCGGCGTTTGAGCCCTGCCTCCCGGCATGATCTTGCCAGGAGGTCCAAGAGCGAGGGATCCGTCACATGACGGCAAGCTGAAAGGCACCGACGCAGCACGATCGCCGATGCCAGAAGTCTCAGAGAGACCAGCAAGCAGCCGGCCATCCAGGCCGTCGACAAAAGCCGCTTCGCGGAGACGCGACCGAATAAGCCGGCCACGCGCGTCGGCGGATCCGTCGTCTCCGGCGAGAGAATGGGGCGGCCCAGTTCAACGCCGCTCGTCTGCACCGAGGACGGTTCCGGACCCGGAACGGCGACGGCGGGCAAGGTGACTGGCGTTTCGTGCGGGTGGGTCGCCGCGTCGAAGCGAGGCGGAGCCGGCGTGAATGCCGCATCGAGGGTCGGCGGCGCGGTCGCCGCCCGGGTCCAAGCGGACGAGGTTGAAGACGCTCCAGGGACTTGCGGGAGCCACCAGCATCAGCAGCCGCGCCAGCACGACGCTCCAGAGCAGAAATCGCCAGCGAGGCGAGAGTCGTTCTCCGAGGCACCACAGGAGCAGCATCACCGGGACGGCTAATGCGGCGGCCTGCCAGGAGGCACGCCAGACCGCCGGACCGATCGTGTCGAGCAGGGCGATCATGTCCGCTTCTCCTTTGGGCTTTTCTTTTCCGCGAGCAATTGACGGAGTTGCTCAATCTGATCGCGATTGAGCGACGCTTCCTGGACGAAGTGCGCGACGAGCGCCGCCACGTCGCCGCCGAACGCCTTCTCCAGAAAGGAGCGGCTCTCCTGACGGACGCACCGTTGCCGCGAAACCGCAGCTCGGTAGATGTACCGGGCCCCGTCAACCTCGTAGGCCAGGGCCCCTTTCTCGACGAGCCGTGCCAGAAGCGTGCGGATCGTGCTGTGATTCCAGTCATGCGTCGCGCGCAGCTCGCGGATGACGTCCGCGGCGGTGCAGGGGCCAGCCGCCCAAATCTGTTCCATGACGTCCCATTCCGAATCCGATATCTGCAAGCCACGCGCCATCGCGAACTCTCCATGACCACAAGTGTAGCCATATTTGACTACAAATGTGGCCATACGTCAAGAGACGCGGTAGCTCTCACGGCCACCCTACACGGCAGCGGAACTCATGTTCGCTGAGTGTCACGGCTTCACGCACGAGATGGAACCTGACCGACGTTTGCGGCCAGCCAAGGGCGGACAGAAGTTCGTCGAACCGGGGTTGGGGGCAGTGGCCCTTCAACTCGACGTACCATAGCCCCCCCACACCGTCGTAGAGCACGCCGTCGATCTGCCAGCCGGGCTCTTCCGAAGCGACCCATAAGAACGCGCCGTCGGGCTCGACAAACATGCGCGGCAAGCCGGCCAGCCCGTCGGCGACTTCTTCGAAAGAGCGGCGGAAGGTGCTCCGACCTGCGGCCGCCCCCCCGCCCTCGGCATGAATCGTCACGTGAAAAGGCGTGGAAAGCACGTCCGCCTCGGGTGAACTTCTCGTCCGCTTATGGTAAGACTCCGGCATGGATTTCCTCAATCTAGCAGGTAAAACGCTTGCCGTATTCGGGGTCGCCAACCGCAAAAGCGTCGCCTACCACGTGGGGCGGGTGCTGCAAGACAGCGGCGCAAACGTGGTCTACGTCGTCCGCTCGCCGCAGCGCCGCGACGCGGTGGCGAAGCTCCTGGGCGACGCCGAGATCTATGTGTGCGACGTCGAAGACGAAGAACAGATCACCCGGTTGCGTCAAGAGATCGAGCGCCGGCATCCGGTGCTCGACGGACTATTGCATTCGATCGCTTTTGCCGACTACGAAGAATCGCCGCGGCCGTTTCATGAGACGACGAAGAAGGCATTTCTGCGGTCGGTCGACGTCTCGTGTTTCTCACTGATCGCTATCGCTCGCGAATTCAAAGATCTGCTCGCGGCGGATGCCTCGGTCGTGACCATCTCCATCTCGACCACGCGCATGGCGAGCGAAAGCTACGGCTTCATGGCGCCGGTAAAGGCGGCCCTCGACTCATCGCTGGCGTTTCTGGCGAAGTCGTTCAGCCGCTTCTCGCGGGTGCGATTCAACGCGGTCGCCGCCGGGCTGTTAAAAACGTCGGCGTCGGCGGGTATCCCGGGATACGTCGACGCCTACCTATATGCCGAGCAGGTGACGCTTCGCAAAGCTGCCCTGCGGACGGAGGAAGTGGCCAACGTGGCCGCGTTCCTGCTCAGCCCGCGCTCGAGCGGCATCAACGCCCAGAGGATCGTGGTCGATGCCGGAATGGAAGTGAACTATTTCGACCGCGACCTGATCGCACGTGCTACCCGTGAAGAAGGCGAGGACGGACGATGACCCAACCGACGGTGCTCGAGCTTCTCAAGCGGCAGGTCTCGCCCGAGGTCTGCCGAGAGATTCGCGAGCTATGGAAACAGCACTCGCTGGCGGAGGACCGACGCGACATTCCGGGCCTGCTGGCAACGCTCACGAAAGACTGCGTCTACGAGTGCGTCACGACCGGACATCGCTGGGAAGGACACGCCGGAGCAGAAGCCTTCTACCGCCAGCTTCTCACGGCGTTCCCGGACGTCAAGTTCAGCCTGACCGACATCGTCATCGGGCCGCAGGGGGTGTGCGAGGAGGCGGTCGCCGTGGCGATGCAGGCGCAAGCGTGGCTCGGTTATGGATCGGCGGGCGGCCCGGTTCAATTCAAAGTCGTGATCTTCTTTCCCTGGGACCAGGAGAGGAAACTCTTTCGTGGGGAGAAGATCTACCTGCACCCAGCACCAAAGTAGCCCGACCGACGATGAGGGGGGGCGGGCGCAAGCCGACCGCTTTCTCCGCCGCCAAGAATCGGAGTCATTTAAGGGACGGGTTTATCGAGCGCCCAAAAGATGCCATTGACCAGCAACTTGCGGAAGGCCGCGATTTTAAAGTCGTCGGGATGCCCGAGCGAAGTGTAGAACACCCGCCCGCCCTTATAGTCGGTATTCGTCCACGCGATCGGCTCCGATGGCTCGACTCCTTGCACTTGGCCCATCACGAGTGCGTCCGCGGAGGCTGCCAAAGGGCTCGTCTTGTAGAGCGACGAGCCAACCGGAAACGGCTCGTTGGGTAAACCCGCCAGGATCGCGTGGTCGTTTCTTTCCTGGCGGATCCAAACCAGCGTCGGCGGCGATCCGGCTTCTGGCGCTGGGTGGTGCCCCGTGTAGTGCCCTCCCAACACCTCCGCGTCGAATTCGGGCCAGGCTTCGTGCCCCGCCGGGGGCGGTTGGTTGTTGCGAAGCGAAAAGGCGTGGCTCGCCGTGCGAATGCCGGCCACGGGCCGACCGGATTCGACGTAGGCCCGAATCTTGCCGAGTTGCTCAGCCGGGGGCGTGCGGCGGCGGACGCTTACCACCAGCAGGTCAGCGGTCGCCAGCGCCTCGAGGCCCGGGAAGTTATTGGGATCGGACTTGTCGGCGTGAAGCGTCGTCACGCGAAGACCGCGGGTGGTCAACTCCGCTTTCGCGAAGGCCGGCAGCGTGCGGTCTGTCTGGTATTCGTCCTCGCCGATCAGCAGCACGACGTGCGGCGCGGCGGTCGCGCGGCCGGGAATCGGTTGATCCTCAGCCCACCCGTTCCACGCGACCAACACCAGGCAAGTGAGGATGACAACGGCTCGACCGACACAACGATTCATGGATTCTCGCCCGACAAGGCCCGACAACAAAGTCGTCAACCTTTTTAACCGCGGTCACTCGGAAATGCCAGTTTTTGAAATGCTGCCGGGCTTTCCGCGCGCCGGCCGTTTTGCGTTGGGGATGAACTTGTCGTCGACCATCTGAAGCAATTTGGAGATGCAGAGCTTGTTGACGCTCGTTCGGTGCAGGTTCGCCTCGTCCGTCAGCGACTCGTGCAGACTCAGCGGCAGGCGAATGGTGATGACGCGGGTCGGCTCTTCTGGCGGCACAACGCTCGCTTTCACCCTTAATTGAGCCACCATTTCCTGGATCTCGACGTACTCGTCAGTCGTCTCGAAGAGAGCCATGAGCGTCTGCGTGGGAAACACCGTTCGCACGACTCCGTTCACCCCCAGCACCTCGCGAAAGAAGGTCACCCAGTCCGGCTCCTGGCGAAACAGGGCTCTCGCGATGCTCTGTACTTCCCCGGCTTTCGTGGCAAGGGACACTCCATCGATCTCCACCTCGTAACTCATCCACTCAGCTCCTTCTTCGTTTTTGCATAAATCCGCCCCGCAGGTCGCCTTATTTTTCTTAGAAGTCAAGGCCAGCACCGATAGCATTGCTGTGCTAGCACTTACGACGAGCGGAGCCATGTGCCCAAGAGATGGGCATGCGTGCCCATTTTCGGGCAGGACCCCTCCTGCCCAAGAATTAAGCAAGCCTCCCGTTTCGCATTCGCTAAAGTGTCCAGGAAACATTTGCCTCAACGGGGCATAAACGGGAGAAGTCGCTCCTTTCGCCAGAAAAAGTCAGCCGGGCCTGCCGTGTGCTTCGGGGAGCGTGGCGGGGCGACCAGCCGGCCGGGTCGGAAGCCCGACAAGTTGACCCAGTTTCCCGGGCAAAATAGGATGATGACATTGCGAGTTGCGCCGTCCCACTCACTTCTTCGAAAGAGTTCCGCGACAGGGGGCGATCGTCTCAGGGCAGTTCGGCCGCTCGCGTGATGTTCCCACGGGGCAGCCGGTACTTGGCCCCCGACAACGCAGGCTTGCGGCTGCGAGCCGCAGTGTATCGATAGACCACCGCCGCCCCGTTAACCGCCATCTGCCCCTGAGCAACCGTCGATTCGGATGAGCAGCGCCAGTTCCAGCCAGCGACACCTTCTTTCGCCGTCCGACGGCGATGGATCGGGCCGCGCCGGCACGCTGCCGCCAACCGACTTGCCTTGCGATCCGGATCAGATGACGGTCATCAGCCAGCGTCCTCCTTTGAGCGGGTCGACCAGGCCGACCGGCCATTCCGACCTGATCAGGCAGATGGCCGGGGAGCGGTTGGACCACTTTCAGCTTCTGGAGTATGTGGGGGGAGGCGGAATGGGAGCCGTCTTCCGCGCCCTCGACACGATGCTCAACCGCGAGGTGGCGCTCAAGGTGCTCTCGCGCGACCAGGGGGCCGATGACGAGACTCGCCGCCGTTTTCAGAACGAGGCCCAATCGGCGGCGCGGCTCGATCATGAGAACATCGCGCGCGTTTACTACGTGGGCGAAGACCGCGGGTTGAATTACATCGTTTTCGAGTTCATCGAAGGCATCAACTTGCGCGACCTGGTTGGCCAGAAGGGCCCGCTTCCCCTGCCGGAGGCGTTGAGCTACACGCTGCAAATGGCGCATGCCTTGGCGCATGCTTCCGGCCGCGACGTGGTGCATCGCGACATCAAGCCTTCGAATGTGATTATCACGGGCGGTGGCCGAGCCAAACTCGTCGACATGGGGTTGGCCAGGCTGCACCAGGTGCACCCAGACGGCGACCTGACGGCCAGCGGCGTGACGCTAGGCACCTTCGATTACATCTCGCCGGAGCAGGCCCGCGATCCGCGTTGCGCCGACGTCCGTAGCGACCTCTATTCGCTGGGCTGCACCCTGTATTACATGTTGACTGGCCGGCCGCCGTTTCCCGACGGCACCGTGCTGCAAAAGCTTTTGCAGCACAACAGCGACGCCCCGCCGGACCCTCGGGAGTTCGATCCTTCGCTGCCGCCCGCCATCTCGACCTTGGTCAGCAAGATGTTGGCCAAGGATCCGCTCAGGCGCTACCAGGCGCCCAGCGAACTGGTGGCCGACCTGCTGCAGGTCGCCGAACAATTTGGTTGTGCGCTGCCGGGAGTCGACCGGCCGAACTGGCTTCCGGCGTTGGAGTCGAAGAGCGCGTCGGCCTCGCTGGCGCGGCACCTGCCCTGGCTCGTTCCGATTTCGCTACTCCTTGTTTCCGTGGTCGCTGCAGCGTGGCCAATCCCCTGGATCGACTCTTCGAATGACGTAACCGCGATTCTTGCGGCCAGGTTACAGCGCCCCCAGCGAGCGAGATCCGCCGGCGGCGACGGCCGCGAGCTTGGGCGAAGCGACGAAGAGGACGAGGCGGAAAACGAAGGCGGCAAGCGATCGGCCCCGCGCACCGGCGTCGAGAGTGGTCCGTCGTCGCCGCCCTCGAACGACACGACCGCTGCTACGTCGGCAAGTGCGCGGTCAACGGACCGGGCTGATTCTCCCACGATGCCGAACGCAGGCGAGGTGGCAGCGACCGACGGCGCGAAAGGGAATGCGCCCTCGAAAGGGACGACCGCTTCGAAAGGGACGACAGATTCGGTCGAGCCGGCTCCCGCCACGACCGCGTCGAAGTCGTTCGACGAAGACTACCTGGAATTTAGCCGCCCGCCAGCCGAGGCGACGACGGTTCCCTCGGTTCCGGCTGCGGAGCCCATTCCGGACGGGCTCCTCGTCGTAGGCAGCGGCGCCAAGGATCCGCGGCGATACGCCAGCCTGGCCGAGGCCTGCGCCGCCGCCAAGAACAACGACGTCGTCGAGCTGCGCTACGACGGTGGGCGCGATGAATTACCGATCGTCCTGCACAACCAGCGGATTGAAATTCGCTCCGGCGCCCAGTGGCGGCCGCGCGTCGTCTTCAACCCCGACGACACCACAATCGCCACCGACCGCAGCATGATCACCATCTCTGGCGGAAACCTCAAGCTGACGGGCGTCGAAATCGAGCTCGATTTGTCCGCGGCGGCCCCGTCGGAAAACTGGTCGCTGTTCTCGATCGATCAGGCCGACAGCCTGCGCCTGGAACACTGCCTGCTCACGGTCCGCAATGCAACGTCGATGGGAAGCACCTACCACGACAAGGTTTCCTTTTTCAGCCTGGGGTCGAGCGCGGCGGCCGAGCCGATGGTCATGATGCCCAAGGGAATGCTCGCCCTGCCGCCCGTGCAGTTGGACCTGAACAACTGCCTTGTTCGGGGAGAAGCCGACCTGCTCGTCGATCGCGACCTCCGGCCGCTGAATTTTTCTTGCGTCAACGGCTTGGTGGCGGTCAGCGAGCGGTTCTTCGTGGCCGGCGAGGGGGCGTCGATGCCGCAGGAAGGGGCGCGCGTCCGTATTGTGCTCGACCGCGTGACGGCGCTGGCTCGTCAGGGTCTGTGTCGTGTGGCCGCCAGCGACGCTGCTCCGTCCCTGCCCGAGGTCGAGATGCGCCTCAGCGGCTGCGAAATACTCTCCGACCTTTCGGATGCCCCGCTGATCGAACACATCAGCAACAAGACCGCCAGCGAGTTGCAGTCGGTCTTTCATTGGGACGCAAGCGATACGGTCTACCGTGGCATTCGGACGTTCTGGAAGATCGCCCCCACCGGTGTCAGCCGGGAGATGCCAACGAAGACCTATCGTGAATGGACCAATCTCTGGCCGGCCGAAAGAAACACCCGCGCCGAGCCGCTCGCCTGGCACCTTTCGCCGCCGCGCCGCCCGCTCCACACGGTAACGCCCGCCGACTTCCGGCTCGCCAGCTCCCAGCCGGCCAGTCAAGATATGGAGGCTACGGGAGGAGCCAGCCGGTCGACTGGCGCCGACTTTGATCTCCTGTTCGATCTCTTGCCGCAATCCGCCATAGCCGACCAATAGCGGCGATTTTGTCCAGGCGCTTCGGCCGCCTTAGGACGCACGGGCTGACGGCGCCGTCCCTTCCGCGCCTTGACACCGGGAGCAGCGCGAGTTTTATTGGACCCGTGGCAGCCCGTCGAGAGACGGTTTACTGTGTCGTGTTTAAACAAAGCCTTGGGAGAACTTTCTGCATGAGAAGGGCCGTTTTAATTGTCTTGTTGGGTGGACTTGTCGTCGGGCTGTCGCAAAGTCCGGCCCGCGCGGTGAAGCCGTTCTTCGTTGAGTTCAAGGAGAAGTACACCAAGCCGGACGGCAGCGCCGAGGACAAGGAATACGCCGCGCTGGTCGAGAAAGCGCAGTGCAACGTCTGCCACATGGGCAACAGCAAGAAGATGCGCAACGACTACGGCAAAGCGTTGGGCAAATTCGTCAAGAAGGAAGACCAGAAGGACAAGGAAAAGATCAAGGAAGCACTCGACAAGGCTGCTGAGGAGAAGTCGGCCGATGGGAAGTCTTTCGGCGACTTGATCAAAGAGCACAAGCTCCCCGGCGGTCAGTGATCTGCCAAGCGGGATGATCTTGCGATCCTTCACCGAAGGGCCGAGCGCGGCGGCGGACTCGGCCCTTTTTATTGCGCGGGTCTGAGCCTTCGTATCTGAGCCTTCGTATCTGAGCCTTCGTATCTGAGCCTTCGTATCTGAGCCTTCGTATCTGAGCCTTCGTATCTGAGCCTTCGTATCTGAGCCTTCGTATCTGAG